>NZ_JBHUVA010000021.1:19845-85379 GCF_042670805.1 Micromonospora sp. NPDC057141
CCCTCCCTTTTTTTTTTTTTTTGGGGGGGGTTTTTTTTTTTTTAAACCCCCCCGGGCCCCCCCGGGGGGGGGGGGGGGGGGGGGGGGGGGCCCCCCCCCCCCCCCGCCCGGCCTAGCCGCAGCTGGTCGCGCCGTACGGGGCCGCGACGTGCATGGTCACCGGCCTGCCCTCGACCGTCCCGGTGACCCGGACGAGCGCGGTGTCGGCCGCCACCGACGCGGCGCGGGCCTTGAACGTCTGGTAGGCGGTGACGCCGGGGGCCACGCCGGTGACCGTCCGCGAGCCGTACGGGGTGATCAACTCGATGGTGAGCGGCACCCGGTCGGCGTTGCGGGCGCTGACCGAGAGGTAGCCGCTGCCGCCGGCGCACCGGGTCCGGGTCTCGACCTCGACGTCCCACGCGGGGGCCGGTTCGAGTTCCCGGTCCGCCTGGTCGGCGCGCGCGACGACGAGCGCGCGCTCCGCCTCGGTGAACAGGCCCGCCGCGACGAACGCCTGGGCGATCCGGGCGACCGCCGCGACGAACCGGGCGTGGTCGGCGAAGGGCGCCTCGTCCCAGAGCAGGTCGAGGAAGGTGGGGCCGTCGTCGCCCGGGGACACGACGCCGGTGACCGGGATGTCGTAGTTCGGCAGGTTGTCGTCGCGCCTACGGTTGGGCACCCCGGTGTCGATCGACCCGAACACGACCGTCGGCTCCACCCGCCGGAAGTACGACGAGGCGGGCTGGTTGTCGGCGATGTGGTACGGCCGGAGCGGGAACCCCTGGGCGGTGAAGAGCGGGTCGCCCGCCGCCGTGGCACCGGCGGGGGTGATCGCCGCCCGGCTGTAGTCGCCATCGCGCTTGAGGTGGCGGTACAGGGACAACTCCCGGTAGTTGCCCTGCCCCGGGTTGCCGAGGATCTGCAGCAGCAGCGGCCCCCAGAAGATCGCCTGGGTGTCGGGGCGGTCCAGCGCCCGCTCGATCCGGATGCTGAACGGCATGCGGATCTCGACCCGGTCCCCCGGCTGCCAGCTGCGGCTCACGGTCAGGTAGCTGCCGGGCCGGGCGTCGACCTGCTGGGCCTCGCCGTTGACCACGACGGAGAAGCCCCTGCGCGCCCAACCCGGCACCCGCAGCTTCAGCTCCAGCGGGCCGCTGCCGTCGACGACCAGCGTGCTGCGGTCCTCGCGCGGGTAGGCCGTGGACTGGGTGACGACGAAGCCCTTCTCCGCCCAGTCCAGGGTGGACGGGGCGTACAGGTTGACCCAGAGCGTGCCGCCGTCGGCCGACTTGAAGTAGATGGTCTCCTGGTACTTGGTGTGGTTCTCGACCCCGGTCCCGCCGCAGCAGGTGCCCGTGTTGCCGTAGCTGCGCACCGTCCCCGGGGTGAGCGGCTGGAAGTAGGTCACCTGGGGGTCGGCGACGCTCGTGGTGTCGGCCCGCGAGCCGAGGATCTGGTTGAGCAGGCCCCGCTCGTAGTAGTCCAGGTACGCCGGGTCCTGCTCGTGCAGGAACAGGTTACGGGCCAGCTTGATCAGGTTGTACGTCGTGCAGGTCTCCGCGCCGCCCTGGGCGATCGAGTTGGCGATGTTGCCCCGGTTCTGGAACAGCTCGGTGTTGTTGTTGGACCCGGGATAGTTGCCGCCGGTTCCCCCGTGGGCGTACGTGCGGTGCGGCACCACCATGCCGTAGAAGTTCTTCGCGGCCTGGAAGTACTCGGCCTCCCCGCTGTGCTCGTAGACGCGCAGGTAGCCGACGAACTGCGGCACGTGCGAGTTGGCGTGCAGCCGGTCCGGCCGGCGGCGGCCGGGGTTGGTCTGCGCGGTGGTGACGAGGATGTCGCGGTTGGCGACGCAGGCGCCGAAGAGCGACTCCCGGTTGTCGAAGAGCTTGGCCGTGGCGAGGTGCCGCGCGTCGCCGGTGAGCGCGTAGATCTCGGGGAACACCTCGTTGGCGCCCCCGGTCTCGCCGGCGATGTAGAGGTCCCACATGTAGTTGAGGTTGTCCCGGGTGATCGGGCCGGTGTAGTCAGGATGCCTCTTGTCGCCGACGGTGAGCGCGAGGTGCGCCCACTCGGCCATCCGCACCACGACGTCGAGGGCCTTGCGGTTGTCGGTGTGGTAGTAGGCGTCGAGCAGGCCCCGCATGATCTTGTGCTGGGTGTACCACGGGGCCCAGGTGTTGGTGTCCGCGTTGCTGCCGTAGACGGCCCACCTCGGCGGCCCGAGCCGCAGCACCGCGTCCTCGGGGATCGCGCCCAGGTAGCCCGGATGGGTGGGGATCCAGAGGGTCCCTGGGCCGCTCTGCGCCGCCACGACGCCCCCGTCGCGCCCGTTCGGCGAGGAGTCGAGGATCGTCGACCCGCCCGCCTCCTCGAACCGGTACCAGGCGATCGAGCCGCCGCCGGTGCTCCCGGCCGCCGAGGTCACCAGCGACTGCACCTCCGCCTGGCTGAGCGCCCGGTCGAAGACCTGAAACTCGTCGACGGTGGCGTCGAGGTACGGGTCGCCGTACTGCGACCGCCCGATCCAGCGGTTGCCGGGGTTGCCGAGGCTGGCCGGGCTGAGGGTCATGGCCGCGTTCCGGCCGGCCTGCTGGCCGTCGACATACAGGGTGCCGGTGTTCTGGTGCAGGGTGACGGCCAGGTGCACCCACCGGTTGGTGGGCAGGGCCGCCGTGCCGTCGATCCGCTGCTCCCCGCCGCTGCCGCCGACGGTGATCGCGAACCTCGGCACGTTGCCGGTGACCCCGGCGCGCGGGGTCAGGAACATGTTGACCGCCGTGTTCTGCCCGAAGTCGAACAGCCGGCTCCAGCTTCCCGTGCCGGCCAGGTTCACCCATGCGGCGATGGTGAAGTCGGTGAGCTGGCTGATCGCCTCCTGGGGCAGGGTCACGAACTGCGCCCGGCTGGGGCCGTTGAGCCGCAGGCCGGCGCCGAAGCGTCCCGGCACCCGGTCGATCGGCGGCTCCCCCGGCTCCGGGTCGCCCGGGTCGCCGGCACCCATCCGGGCGGTGATCGCGGCCTGACACGCGGCCAGCTCGTCGACCATCCAGTCGAGCTTGCTCTTGAAGACCGGCTCGCCGTGGTCGGCGTACCCCTGCGCCAGGGCCGTCAGGAAGTGCCCGGCCCAGTGGCCGCTGAGCAGCCCACCGTCCTCCCACCCGCCGGGCACGGCGACGCCCGGCGGGTTGGGCCGCCCGGCCTGGTCGTTGAACAGGACGAGGAACCGCCGCTCGTCGAACTGCCGCAGGTAGTCCTTCGTCCGGTCGCGCTTCTCCTGGAGCAGTCCGTCACCGAGCGTCACGTCGCGCAGTGGGAACGGCCGCACCGGGGCGGTGCCGCCAGGGCCGGGATCCGCCGGGAGCGCGCCGGGAGCGGTCGGCCCGGCCGCCGTCGCTGCCGCCGGGAGCCCGCCCGCGGTGGCCGCCGCGGCGACACCGAGGGCGGATGCCTGGAGAACGTGGCGTCGGCTGACGGGCAGCCGGTCGAGTTCGGCCATGCGGGTTCGTCCTTCCGTGGTGGCGCCGGTCACGGGTCCCGCGATCGGCGCGGCGGTGGGTGGCGCGGGATGGGTGGCGCGGGGTTGCGGTGGGGGCCGTGGCGACACGGCCCCCACCCCGGGGCTACTCGAACAGCGACAGGGTCAGCGTCGAGGTGTAGGAACCGGCGGCCACGTCCGCCGGCGACCGCAGGAACAGCTCCGCGTCGACGGAGTACGCGTCACCGGCCACCGCCGCGGAGTCGAACGCCGAGACCAGCAGCTCCTGGTCCACCAGGCCCACGTTGTTGCCCGGCTGGGTCGGCTCGTCGAGGACGGTGACGACCTCCTCGCCCTCACTGACCAGGCCCGATTCGTCGCCGTCGACCAGGCGCGGCTTCCAACCCAGGTGACCGGCGCCGATCGGGGCCTGCCCGGCGTCGCCGACGAAGTCGGTGGCGCTGCCCAGCACCGCCCAGGCGGCGTTGTCGGGCACCTCGTCGGGCGTGCGGGTGTCGGTGACCGTCACCGTCGGCAGGTTGCCGACGAACTGGCGCACCAGCAGCGTCGAGCCGTCCTCCGACAACGCCACCGAGTCGCCGGCGATCGACAGGGCGAGCACCCCCGGCTCGTCGATCTCCTCGATGTCGACCGTCACCGTCACGTCGGCGTCGTCACCCGGCGCGGCCGGTGCCGGCGACTGCGCCGCCACCACCAGCAGGGCGCCGACCGCGCCCGCCGCGAGCAGCCGCTTGCGATTCCATGTGTTCATTCGATGCTCCGTTCGGTGTCTTCGTCAGGTGGGGCGGCGGGCCTAGCCGGCGCAGGTGATGCCGGCGTGGCCCGCGGTGAGCACGGTGGTGACGGGCTTGCCGTCGAGCGATCCGCTGACGCGGACGGTCGCCGATCCCGCCGGCACCGAGGCCGTCCGGGTGGCGAACGACTGGTACGCGTTCGCCCCCGGCGCGACGTCGGCGTACGCCCGCTCGCCGTACGCGGTCTCCAGGGCGACGTCGACCGGCACGTCGTGGTCGTTGCGCGCCTGCACCGCGACGTACGCCCGGCCGGCGAGGCAGCGGGCCTGCGCGGTGACCGTGGCGGGCAACTGCGCGACACCGGCGTCGTCGGCGATCACCCGCCACTCCGTGACGGCGACCGCGGAGTAGGTGTCGCCGTTGCCGTTGGCCCGGATCGTGGCCCGCACCCGGGACGTGGTCACGGGATCGAACGAGACGGTGTTGAAGGCGGTGGTGCTCGTGCCGTAGGCGGACGCCCCGGTCACGTCCCGCCACGCCGCGCCGGCCTCGTCCCAGTACTGCAGCACCCACCCGTCGGGCTGGGCGACGCCGTTGCCGGTGCCCTGGTCGCTGTCCCGCCAGAACTTCAGCTCCGTGCCGGTGATCCGGACCGGCCGGGCCCAGTCGTACTGGACCCACTGGGTGGCCGGGCGGGTGCCCGACCAGGTGCCCCAGATCTGCGCCTGGCTCGGGTCGGCCGGGTCGGCGTCGTCGTTGAGCGCGGTGACGCTGTTCCAGCCTGCGGTGTAGGAGGCGGTCGGCGTGGCGATCGGCCCGATGTTGCCGGTCAACCCCCCGGACAGGTCGGCCGGGATGGTGACCGTCCTGGCGGTCTCCACGTTGCCGGCCACGTCGAGCGCCCGGTACGACACGGTGTGCCGGCTCGCGTCGGGGGCCGCGACGGCACCCGTGTAGATGGTCCACGCGCCGGTGTCGACGGCGTACTCGATCCGGTCGACCCCGGAGGTCGCGTCGGTCGCGGTCACCGTGACCGCCCGGGTGGTGCCGCCAACGGCCGCCGTGCTGACCGGCGCGGTGGCGTCGATGCGTACGGCGCGTTCCGCCGGTGCCGAGACGTTGCCGGCGCGGTCGGTCGCGGTGGCGGTGGCGGTGTGCCGGCCGTCCCCGGTGACGGTGACGTCGACGTACCGTACGTCGGTCGCCACGACCGGCTCGCCGTCGTCGACGCGGGTGGAGATGGTCAGCCGGCCGCCCCGGTCGTCGACGCCGGAGGCCCGCACCCGCACCGCGGACCGGAACCAGTCGGCGCTGCCGGCGCTGCCGCTCGGCGTCAGGGTCAGCGTCGGCGCGGTCTCGTCGCCCTCGACGTCGTCCGGGGAGATGACGGTGACCGTCGCGGAGATCCGGCCCGCCGCGTAGCCGAGCACGGTGCCCGCGACGGTGAGCGTCCCGGGCGCGGCGACCTGCTCCGGCGTCACCCGGTCCCAGAAGACCGGCACCCGCAGGGTCTCGGCGCCGAACGGCACGGCGACGGTGTCCGGCAGGTCGGTCTCGCCCACCTCCACGGTCACCGCCGGCGCGGCGACCGCGTCCGGCGGCTGCGCGGCGAGGACCTTCCACTCCTCGACGGCCACGGCCGAGTAGGTGCTGCCGTTGGTCGAGGCGTCGAACACGGCCCGGACTCCGGTGGTGGTGACCGGGTCGAAGGTGGTGTTCTGGAAGCCCTGCGTGCCGGTCGGGTAGCCGCTCGGGTTGGGCACGTCGGCCCACTGCCCGGTGCCGAGGTTCCAGTACTGGACGCGCCAGCGGGCGGGCGCGGCGACGCCCGCGCCGGTGCCCTGCGGCTGGTCGTTCCAGAACTCGATCTGCGAGCCGGAGATCCGCATCGGCTGGTCCCAGGTGTACTGCACCCACTGCTGGGGCGGGTTGTTGCCGGTCCAGGTGCCCCACATGTCCGGCGGCAGCGGGTTCGGCCGGACGATCTCGTCGTTGAGCGCCTTCACCCAGTACTGGGTGGGCACCGGGTCGTTGGAGACGGTGACCCGGGCCTCCTGGGCGATGTTCGGCCGGGGAGTGAGGTCACGCCCCTTGGCCGGCGTCGGCGTGCCGGGCTTGATCCGCGGCGGGGTCTGGGTGTCGTCCCACTCGACCGGGTCGATCGCCACCGAGCGGCGGAAGTGGCCGCCGCCCACGGCGTCGGCGGTGTGGTACGTGAGGTACCACTTGCCGTCGAACTCCAGGACGCCCGGGTGGCTCGTCGTGGAGGAGACCGGCCGCAGGAAGGTCCCCCGGTAGGTCCACGGCCCCTCCGGCGACGACGCCGTGCCGTAGGCGAGGCAGGCGTGGTAGTTCGCCGGGGTGCACGGCGAGGTCGGGCCGGCGTTGTTGCCGGCGTACGCCAGGTAGTAGGTGCCGTTGCGCGTGAACGCCCATGCGCCCTCGAAGAAGCCGGTCAGGCCGGTGACGGTGCGCGGCGTGCCGATCGGCGTCTTCATGTCCTGGCCGAACTCGAGCATCCGCAGCTGGCCGAACGAGCCCCACCAGACGTACACCCGCTGGTGGGGGGCCTCGCCGTCGATCAGGATCGTCGGGTCGATGTTGTGGATGGTGTTGGCCGTCGGCACCCGCTGGGAGACGATCGGCCCGCCGGCGTGGTCGGTCCACGGGCCGGTCGGGTTGTCCGAGACGGCCACGCCGATGGCGAACTTGTCGGACGCGGGGCTGTCCCGCTCGTGGATCGGGACGTACCAGTAGTAGCGGCCGTCGACGCCCCGGACGACCTGGCCCGCGTACGCCCGGCCGGGGGTGGCCCAGGAGAAGACCTGCTCGGGGCGCATCAGCGACGGGAAGTGGGTCCACTGCCCCGAGGAGACGTCGGTGGTCCGGAACGCCCCCCACTCGTTCATGATGAAGTCGTTGGTGGACGGCCCGGCCTCGTCGTGGCCGGTGTAGATGTAGAGCTGGTCTCTGCCGGTGTCGTTGCCGGGCGCGCCGGCGGGCACGACGACCGGCGCCGGGTCGGCCGAGTAGTAGCTGCCGTCGCCGAGGATCGGGTTGACGGTGTTGGTGACGGTGTTCGACGGGGGTTCGGCGGCGTGGGCCGGGGCGGGGCCGGCCAGGCCACCGACGACGAGCCCGGCGACGGCCGCCACGGCGACCGCCCGGCGGAACCGGCCCGCCGGCCGGCGCGACGGCGGGGCGGCGGCGCGCCCCACGGTGGTGCTCACGGTGTCTGTCTCCTCGTTCGGGGAGGGGTGGTGGCGGCGCCGCTGCCGACGCCGCCACCACGGGAGGGCTAACCGCAGGTGAGCGCGCCGTACGGCGCGGGAATCTCGGCGGTGACGGCCTTGCCGTCGACCGCGCCGGTGACCTTGACCGTCGCGGTGCCCGCCGGCACCGACGTGGCCCGGCTGTTGAACGCCTGGTAGGCGGACTTGCCGGGGGCCACGTTCGTCACCGTGCGCGACCCGTACGGCGTGATCAGCTCGATGGCGAGCGGCACGCCGTCGGCGTTGCGGGCGGTGACGGCCACGTACGCCCTGGTGCCGGTGCACTGGGTGCGGGCCTGCACCTCGACGTCCCACGCCGGGGTCTGCCCGGGGTCACCCACGGTGAGGGTCAACGTGGTCCGGGTGGCGCCCGCCTCGCTGACGTACGAGGGCAGGATCAGGTCGCCGATGATGGTGTAACGACCGGGCGTCCTGACGATGGTCTCGTCGAAGTCCCAGTCGACCCCGATGGCCTGGTTGTCCCGGGAGCCGTCGTTGTAGGAGACCTCCACCCTGGTCGGCAGGTACGGCAGTTCGCCCACGTCGACGGACTGTTCGAAGGTCTCGGCGCCCTGGATGGAGATGCCGCCGTCGGACATCTCCGGCCGCACGTAGACGCGGGCCTCGGCGATCAGGCCGTACGCGTCGTTGGTGCCGTAGACCACGAACGGGTCCACGTTGGCCTCGGCGACCTGCGCGGGCGTGATCTCCTGCCAGTTGAACGCGACGGTGCCCCGCGCGCCGCTGGCGTAGACCGCGTCGAGGGTGGCGGGCAGGGTCGGGACCTGACCCACGCCGGTGCGGACGAGCACCGGCGAGCGCACCGAGTCGACGGTCTCGCCGTTGGCTCGCCAGCGCAGCACGCCGGTGCCGGCCCCGCCGCCCATCAGGCCCCAGATGCGGATCCGCAGGTGGCTGGCGGTGATCGGCTCGAACTCCAGCCGGTTGTACTTGTCGGTGGCCAGCGCGTCGGCGTACGCCGACCCGGTGGCGAGCTTCACCGGCGTCCAGGTGGTGCCGTCGGTGGAGCTTTCCACGACGTACGTGGTGGCGGTGGGGCGGCGGGTGCCGCCGTTGTCGTCGTACCAGTAGATGTCGGTCGACGACAGCCGCACCGGCGCGGTCCAGCGGTACTGGATCCACGCCTCCCGTTCGGTGCTGGTGCCGTTCTGGGTCTGTCCCCAGTTGCCCCAGCCGTTGCCCGCGCCCGGGTTCGAGCTGGCGGGGGTGGTGGCCTCGTTGACCCGGGAGTGGTTCTCCCACGACGCGGTGCCGCTGGTGCTGATCGTCGCCGAGGCGCCGAACTCGGCGCTGACGTCCCGCTTGGCGAGGGTCACCGCCACGGTGGCCGTCGACCGCTTCGCGCCGTCGTCGGCGAAGAACCGGAACACGTAGTCGCCGGCGACGGTGCCGGTGACCCGGGTGGCCAGCGCCTTCGGGTCGGCGAAGATGACGCCCGCGCCCTGCGGCGCGGAGACGGTCTCCCAGCCGAAGGTCAGCTCGCTGTCGTAGGGCACGCCGTCGTCGGCGGCCGTGCCGACCAGGCGGGTGGACAGGTTGCCGTCGGCCGAGCCGTCGCGGGTGGCGGTGACGGCGGGGGCCTGGTTGGTGACCTCCGGCACCTCGCGCCCGGAGTCGTACACCTGGACCTCGGAGATCGCGGTGAAGAAGGTCGGGTTGTTGGTGAACGCGATGCGCAGCTTGTCTGCGGTGACGGTGCCGAACAGCGCCTCGTTGAACTTCGCCGACGGGACGGTCGGGTTCTTGAACTGGCCGGGCACCTCCTTCCAGCCGCCGTTGCCGTCGGGCACCTGGACCCACCAGCGGGCGGGCTCGCGGTAGCCGCCCGCCTGCCGGTCGCTGACGAAGAACGCCTTGACGTTGTCGAAGGACTTCGCCGCGCCCAGGTCCAGCTCGACGTAGCCGGTGCGGTCGGTGGTGCCGTAGTTGCCCCAGTACGGCTCGTTGGCGGTGACGCCGTCGGTGACGGCCGCCAGCGACACGGGCCGCTCGGTCTCGGCGATGGCGCCGGGGGCGTAGTTCATCGAGGTGCTGTTCCAGCCGGGGGTGTGGAACTGCCGCCACGGCGTGGGCCGCACGCCCTGCTGGGTGTACGACGAGGCGAGCTGGGCGCCCTTGGCCAGGTTCGGCGCGTCCTCGGTGAGGTCGACGCCGGCCGTCTTCAGGTAGGACACGACGCGGTCGTCGGCGATCGGGGTGTCCACCGCGCTGGGCAGGTCGGCCCCGGTGGCGGCGGTGAAGGTGACGGTCACGCCCGCTGCGGCCTGCACCTGGTTGGCCTTCGGGTCGTAGGTGAGCTTGCCGAGCTTGTCGGTGCTGACCTTCTTCGCGCCGTTGATGAACAGGCTGTAGCCGGCACCCAGGCCGTACTCGCTGCCGTCGGGGTCCCAGACGATGGTGACGTCCTGGCCGTGGTAGCGCAGGTTGTTGACCATGAAGTGGTCGTAGCCGAAGTCGATCGGCCACAGCTCGATCTTGTCGTCGGAACGCGGCTGGAGGCCCGCCATGTCCTCGACGAGGATGTAGTTCATGTTGCCGAGCATGACGTGGTTCGGATTGTTGCGGTTGTAGGTCTTGGTGTCGGGGTTCCAGTTCGAGTAGTACTCGGCCTGGTTGGGTGCCCGCAGGTCCGCGTTGGGGTAGACGCTCCAGGCCATCCAGTCCAGCAGCCGCTTGGCGTACGCCGGGGTGACGTACTTCTGCTCCGGGTCGTAGTGGCGCAGGGCCGACCGGACGCCGCGGTACTGCACGGTGAAGTTGATGTTGGAGAAGTTGTTGGAGCCACCGATGCCGTAGGCGGCCCGGTCGTACTGGTTGGCGGTGTAGAACGGGAAGATCGGGAAGTTGTCGCCGTAGGTCAGGAAGCGGAACCCGTCGACGTACTTCTGCCACTGGTCGGCGGGGATGAGGTTCTCGGCGTAGATGTCGTAGAGGTTCGACTCCTTGGCCGGGATGAGGGTGCGCGCCGACTCGGGCAGCGGGTTGGGCCGGCCGTTGGCGCTGGCCGCGCTGGTGGCCCCGTGCGACGTGCCGGCGAGGAACATCCGGGTGTCCGGGCTCCACAGCCGGGTCAGGATCGCGTCGCGGACCTCGTCGGCCCTGGCGCCCATCTGGTCGGCCTTGGCCTGGTCCGCGCCGGAGAGCTGGTAGAGCTGCCGGGCGGCGTCGAGCGCGCCCCACACGTACGCCGACTCGGGACGTTCGATGGTGCGCGCCCCGGGTGCGCCGGCGTTGGCCTTGGGGTAGCCGAAGGTGATCGCGTCGGCGTCGTTGCCGGGCATGTAGTTGGTGTCGTAGGCGATCAGCTTGTCGTTGTTGCCGTCGTAGTGTTCGAGCTGGCCGACGCCGTCGCCCTCGAAGTAGCCGGCGAACTTGCGGGCGATCTCCCGGCCGCCGCCGTGCACGTTGTACGCCTCGAGCCCGGCCGTGCCGAGGTACTGCGAATAGTGGTTGTTCCAGCTCGTGTGCCCCGGGCTGTCCAGGAAGGCCGACGAGCCGGACAACTCGCCGATGTTGAGGATCTGCCCGTACGGCAGGTACGGGGTGCGCAGCCACTTGGTGTCCTGCAGGTGCATCGGCTGGGTCAGCGCGACGGCGTTCTGGTATAGGTTCACCCCCTCGATCGTCGTCGGGTACTGGTAGACGTGGCCGGACGCGTTGGCGTCGAGGGTGTTGTAGCGCTCGCCCCACCAGCGGTAGACGATCGCCTTCTCCAGTGCCGGGTCGGGCACGTCGATGTAGGGGATGTCCTGGGCCCAGCGGCGGTGGAACTCGGTGATGCCGGTGCGCACGGCGGCGACCGCCGGCAGCTCGGCGTACTCCTGGAAGCTCGCCACGGTCTCGGGCAGCGTCGCCGAGGAGACCGCGCCGACCACCGACAGCGACACCGTACCGCCGGCCGGCACGGTGACCTCACGGTCCAGGTTGGTCCCGCTGCGGGTGAAGCCGGCGCCGGTGAGGTCGACGCGGATCGTGTCCCAGGCAGTGTCGACGAGTCCGTTGTTGGCGCCGCTGGTGATGGTGCGGGTGCCGGTGAGCGTGGCGTCGCCCGTGCCGGCCTGGGTGGCCAGCGGGGAGGCGGCGCGGACGGTGAGGGCGGCCGCCGAGCCGCCGGGGTTGGTGAGGCTGATCGCGGTGACCGCGACGTTGTCGTACGTGATGAACTTGGTCAGGTCGGCGGTGACGCCGGTGGTGCCGATCGTGTAGCGGCTGCGGGCGTGGCTCGGCGCGTTGAACCGGTTCGCGTTGACCTCGGTGACGGTCTGCCCGGGCACGGTCACGGTGTAGAGGTTGCCGAGGTTGTTCGGGCCGCCCACGAACGCACTGCCGGCGAAGCCCATGACGGTGAAGTTGTTGTTGCTCGCGCCGCGCATGTACAGGGAGCGGCCCCGGGTCATCAGCACCGTCGAGCCGAGCGTCCCGCTCACGCCGAGGACGCGGTCGAGGTGGTAGTCGGTTCCGCCGGCGGCGAGGTCCTTGTCGAAGATCGACTGGTGCATGCTCCCCGCGGTGAACGGCACGCCGGGCTTGAGCTGGTCGGCGACGTCGCCGACGTTGGCGTAGACCGGGTCACCGATCTCCATTGCGTGGTTCTGGCCGTTGGTGTAGACGCCGACGTCGCCCTCGTTGCCGGGCAGGACCGGACTGGCGGCCCGGACGGGGGACGGTATGGCGACCGTCCCCACGACCAGCGCGGACAGGGCGGCCCACAGGGGCCCCCTCCGCACGCGTCCAGGGGTCATGGTGTCTCCTCATTGTTGTTGTTAGCGTTAACACCCCGTGTGTTCCCGGCCGGTCCCGGATCCTCGGGGCCGGTGGGGAGCCAGACGCGCATCGTCGAGGGGCCCCGGTTGGCCCACGCGTGGTACGCCACCAGCGCCACGTCGTCGAGCAGCTCGCCGGCCGCCGGCGTCACCTCGGCCGGGTCGCCGCGGTAGGGCCACCCGTGCTCCGCCGGGCGCACCCGTACGCAGCGCACCGTGACCCGCCCGTCGGGGGCCAGGCGGGGCGGGTGGCCGGTGTCGACGCGGAGCTCGTCGACACTCCCGCCGCCGGGCACGTCCACCGACTCCAGGGCGTACACCAGCGGACCGCGCTCCACCGCGACGCAGCCCCGGACGGCGTCGATGCGGGTGTCCGGGTAGCTGAACCGGGGCGCCATCGGCAGGGACAGCACGACCTCGTCGCCGCTGCGCCACGCCCGGTGCTCGGTGACGTAGCCCGGGCCGACCGGCCGGGTGTGTCCGTCGACGGTCAGCGTCGCGCCAGCGGTCGCCCACCCCGGCACCCGCAGCGACAGTGACCACGGCAGGTCGGCATCGCCGTCGACGTGCACCCGGATCTGACCGTCGTGGGGGTACCCGGTCGCGACGCTCACGCTTACGTCGCGCCCGTCGGCGAGCCGGTGGGTGACCGCGCCGGGCAGGTACTGGTGCAGGTGCAGCCCCGCGTCGTCGGCCGTGGCGACGTACGCCGTCAGGCTGGCCAGGGTGCGGGCCACGTTGGTGGGGCAGCAGGAGACCTCGAACCAGGGGGCCCGCAGCGAGGCCGCCGCCCGCAGGCTGGGCCGGTCGGGGTCGGGCCGGGTGCCCAGCTCGCGGCGGTGCAGGGTGTTCGTGTAGAAGAAGCTGCGCCCGTCCGCCGCCGGAGAGGTCGACACCACGTTGAACAGCGTCCGCTCGATCAGGTCGGCGTAGCGGGGGTCGCCCTCGGCCAGCAGCAGCCGCCACGCGAGCATCACCGAGCCGATCCCCGCGCACGTCTCCGAGTAGGCCCGGTCCGGCGGCAGCACCCAGTCCTCGCCGAACGCCTCGTCCTGGTGCCGGGAGCCCTGCCCGCCGGTGACGTAGGTGCGACGGGTCACCGTGTTCTCCCACTGGTGGCACATCGCCTCCAGCAGGCTGGCGTCCTTCAGCTCGACGGCGACGTCGACCGCGCCGGCGGCGAGGTAGTTCGCCCGTACCGCGTGGCCCCGCAGGGCCGTCGCCTGCCGGACCGGCAGCTCGTCCTGGAAGTACTCCCGGCCGAACTCCACGTCACGCAGCCGGCCGTGGCCGCGGCGGTCGACGAACAGGGCCGCCTGGTTGAGGTAGCGCTCCTCACCGGTGGTCCGGGCGAGTTCCACCAGCGCCACCTCGATCTCCGGGTGGCCGCAGACGCCGTCGACGCCGTCCGGCCCGAACGTCTCGCACACGAGGTCGGCGACGCGGCGGGCGGCTCCGACCAGCCCGTCGTCCGCGCCGGGCCGGGTGCGGGCCCGGGCCACCGCCGCCTGGATCAGGTGACCGGCGCAGTAGAGCTCGTGGCCCCACTCCGGATCCGACCAGCGGGGCGCCTGCCCCGGTCGGCCGAAGTTGGTGTTGAGGTACCCGTCGGGCTCCTGCGCCACCACCACCCGGCGCACCACGGCGCGGAACCTCGACTCCAGGTCGGCGTCGCCGGTGCGGCCGATCTCCCAGGCCATCGCCTCCAGGAGCTTGTAGACCTCCGAGTCGGAGAACTCACGACCCCGGCGTTGCCCGGACACGTCCCCCCGGGCGGCGAGGTCGAAGTTGCGGATCCACCCCTCCCGCTCGAGCCAGTGCTCGATGTGCGCGAGGGTCGCCGCCGCGTTGATCGACTGACGCTCGGCCCAGAAGCCGCCCGTGACCCGCACCGCGTCCAGCCCGAGCGGCCGGAGCCGGCCCCGGGCCGGCAGGACGGGTGCGGCCGTGGGTGCGGTCCCGCTCATGTTCATCCCTTCAGCGCGCCGGACATGAAGCCGCGCACGTAGTGTCGTTGGAGCAGCAGGAACAGCAGGACGCATGGCAGGGCGAGCACCACGACGCCCGCCTCGGTGGCCCCGTAGTCGACGACGCCCTGGACCTGGCCGCGCAGGTTGGACACCGCGAGCGGAAGGGTCATGCGCTCGGTGTCGTTGATGAGGATCAGCGGCGCCATGAAGTCGTTCCAGGCGTTGAGGAACGCGAACAGCCCGACGGTGATCAGGCCCGGCTTCACCGCCGGCAGCATCACCCGCCACAGGGCGCTGAACGACGAGCACCCGTCGACCAGCGCGGCCTCGTCGAGTTCGCGGGGCACCGCCTCGAAGGAGATCCGCATCAGGAAGGTGGAGAACGGCAGCTGGAACATCGTGAGCACCAGGGCCACCCCGACCAGTGAGTTCTGTAGCCCGACCTCGCTGAGCAGCACGTACAGCGGGATCAGCAGCGTCGCGTAGGGCACCATGAGGATGGCGAGCGTGGCCAGGAACAACAGGTTCCTGCCCGGGAAGCGGAACCGCGCGAACGCGTAGCCGCCCAGGAAGGACGTCAGCAGGGTCAGCACGACCGTGAGCAGCGAGACGAACGCCGAGTTGGCGACGTAACGCCAGACGCCGGCCTGGTAGCCGGCCAGCGTCTGGTAGTTGCCGAAGCCCCAGCCGTCGACCTGGTTGGTGCCGGCCTGTGGGGAGACCGACGCGACCGCCGTCCAGAGCAGCGGGGCGAGGAAGATCAGCCCGACCGCCCCCGTGAAGACCCAGTACGGCGTGCGCAGCGCGATGCCGGCGATGGCCATCCCCGCCGGGCGGGGCGGCGGCGCGGCCGGTGTCACGGGAGCATCGCCGGCGGTCGTCGTCGGGCGGGAACTGTCGACGGAGGTCATCGGCTCAGCTCTCCCCGGACCGGAACGCGCGCAGCTGTGCGGCGTTGATGATGATCAGGGCCAGCAGCACGATGACGGAGATCGCCGCCGCCACCCCGAGGTCGTTCTGTCCCTGGAACGCCACCTGGTAGATGAGCTGGACCACGGTGATCGTGCTGTTGTCCGGGCCGCCCTTGGTGAGGATGTAGAACTGCTCGAAGGCGAGCAGGGAGCCGGTCACGCAGAGCACGGTGGTCAGCGCCAGCGTCGGGCGCAGCAGCGGCAGGGTGATCCGGCGGAAGGTCTGCCACCGGCTGGCCCCGTCGGCGCGGGCGGCCTCGTAGACCTCCGCCGGGATGCCCTGGAGCCCGACGAGCATGAGCACCATGTAGAAGCCGGCGTAGCGCCACACGATGAGGAAGGTCGTCGACAGCAGCGCCGCGGTCGGGCTGCCGAGGAAGGTGAAGCCCAGTCGCTCCATCAGCGGCGCCAGCGGGCTCGCGTACGGCGAGTAGAGCACGTAGAACAGCAGCGACGCCGACGCCAGCCCGAGCGCGCTGGGGATCAGGAACGAGGCCCGCAGCAGGTTGTTCCACCGGCTGGACTCCTGCACGAGCAGGGCCAGCCCCAGCCCGAGCACCAGCAGCAGCACGGTCGCGAGCACCGTGTACTTGAGGGTGAACACCACCGAGTCGGTGAAGAACCGGTGGTCGACCGCCTTGACGAAGTTGTCGGGAGCGTTGAATCCCTGGTCGCCGGTGAGCAGCGGCCACCTCGACACCGACATCCGGAGGACGAGCAGCAGCGGCACCGCGAACAACGCGATCACGAACACCGCGGTCGGTGTCGCGTAGAGCCAGCCGAGCAGGGCCTGCCGCCCGCGGGGGCGGGCGCGGCCCCACCTCGCCACGCTGGGCGGGCGGGGCGATGCGGTGAGTCGCATGGGGACGTACCTTCCGGTGAGGAGAGGGGCGGGCGGCGCGAGAAGAGGTGCGGACCGCAGGCGTACGCCGGCCGGGGAGCCGCCGGTCGGCACACGCCTGCGGTAGCCGCTACTGCTTGAGCACGGCGGTGATCTCGCCGTTGTCCCTCTGCGCGTCTCCGCCGCCGTTGAGCACCTGGTTACGCACGAGGGTCAGCCACGGGCTGTTCGGCGCGTTGAACGCCTGCTGGAAGTTCAGCGCGACGGGCGTGTCACCCTTGCCGGCCACCTCGTTGATAGTGACCAGCCGCGGGTCCTCGGCGGCGTACCTGTTCTTCGCGAGGTCGGCGCGGGCCACCACGTCCTTGTTCTTCGCCAGCACCTCGACCTGGGCGGCCTCGGACATCATCCAGCTCAGGAAGTTCCACGCCTGGGCCGCCTTCTTCGAGTCCTTGGACACCCCGATGCCGTCGCCGCCGACGAAGGTGGAGGCGCCGCCGCCGGGACCCGGGATGCCGGCGACGCCGGCGTCGAACGGGGTCGAGGAGAGCAGCGTCGCCGGGTAGAACATCAGGCCGACCTTGCCCTCGGTGAACGCGGCGGTCCAGGTCGGGCCGGTCTCGCCGGCCGACGCGGGCAGCACGGCACCGGACTTCCACAGGTCGCGCCAGGTGCCGTAGACCTTCTGGGCGGCGTCGTCGGCGAGCCTGGCCTCGGTGCCGTCGGCGCTGAGCACCTCGCCCCCGGCGGCCCAGATCGACGGGAACCAGGTGAAGACCAGGCAACCGCCGCAGTTCAGCCCGGCCGCCGTGCCGTAGACGTCCTTCCTGCCCAGGGCCTGGACGGCCTTCGCGGCGGCGGCGTACTCCTCCAGCGTCGCCGGGGCCTTCTCCGGGTCCAGGCCGGCGTCGCGGAACAGCTGCTTGTTCCAGAACAGCATCGACAGGTCCAGCACGAACGGCAGGACGTGCGCCTTGCCATCGACCGTGCCGGCCGCGAGGTGCCCCTTGTTGATCGAGTCCTTGAAGCCGAGGCCGCCGATGTTGGCGCTGATGTCCTGGAACAGCGCCTGCTTGACCCAGTTCGGCACGTACACGATGTCGGCCGCGAAGAGGTCCGGCAGGCCGCCGGAGCCGGCCGCCGCGCCGACCTTCGCGACGTAGTCGTCGTTGGGG
Organism: Micromonospora sp. NPDC057141; assembly: GCF_042670805.1. Lineage (NCBI taxonomy): Bacteria > Bacillati > Actinomycetota > Actinomycetes > Micromonosporales > Micromonosporaceae > Micromonospora > Micromonospora sp. NPDC057141. Next base: position 37,074 of record NZ_JBHUVA010000021.1, read on the forward strand.
ACGACGGTCAGCTTGACCTTGTTCTGGTGGCTGGCGTTGTAGGCCTCGACGAGCAGCTTCGCCTGCCGCTCCAGCGGCGCGCGGGTCCACAGGGTGAGCTCGCTGCCGTCGTCGAGGCCGTTCGGCCCGGCCTCGACGACGGTGGTGCCGCCCGGCTCGTCGCCGCCGCACGCGGCCACGCCGACGGTCAGCGTCGCCACGAGGACTCCGGCCAACGCACGCAGGGCGCCACGCCTGCCCAGGGTTCTCCTCATGATCTCTCCTCGATGGGTTCGGTCGGACCGGTCGGGTGCTCGACGCCCACTGATCCGGGCTGCGACGTCGGCGTACGCCGGGCCGCTGTACTGGGTGGAGGGTCATCGGGGGCGTCGGTCCGTTGACCGCTCGGCAGGGGGTCGGGTTCACTCGTTGACGTCGCGCCGCGCGCCCCCTCGGTGCGGTACCCGGGTGCGTCCGCACGCCGTTGCCGTTGCCGTCGTCCGCCGGCTCCGGCACGCGGCTCGTGCCGCACGTCGCTACCGTTAAGGTGGCGCCTGTCACGTTCCGCGGATAGCGTGTCGCACGAAAACGATTTCGGCAAGATGTCGGACGGATGAAACCTGATCATTCTTCGGCGGAACCCTGCGCCTCTTCGTACCCGCCCTGGGCAGCGCGGCAGCGGTGGCGAGCCAGCGAGCGGCTAGCGGCGGCCGGCCTGAAAAGATTGCGAAAGCCTTTCGGCCATCCGGCAACGCCCGGCTGCGGGCCTGGCCGACGGCGAAGCTCACCACGCGACCCCCCAGGGCGACGTGAGAGCAACGGGGAACGACGAAGGACGTGGCCGGCGGGAGATCCGCCGGCCACGTCCTCACGGGTCGCGGGGTCAGGAGAAGAAGCTGCCGTAGGGTCCGTTCAGGATGGCGTTCTTCTGGGCCTGGGTGAAGTGCGTGTTCGGGTAGTCGTAGAACGACGCGGACATCGGCGTGCCGTCCGTGCTGGTGGAGTCCGGCAGCCCGAGCCCGTGGCCGATCTCGTGGACCATGCCGCCGTACCAGCGGTTCATCGGGCCGTTGATGCCAGCCGCGCCGTCGGCGTCGTGGCCACTGAGGACCACCCAGCCGGTGCTGGCGCCGCCGCCGGACTGACCGGGCTCCTCGGCGCTGATCTCACCCACGTTGAGCCACCGGTTGTCCGGGTTGCGGATGCCGAACCTGCGCATCAACTCCTGGTGCATGTTGCCCACGACGCACCAGTAGCGGTCGCCACCGGGCGTGCAGTTGGTGTTGATGTACCAGTTGGAGTCGTGCTCACCGGCGACCACCTCGACGACCGGGTTGTTCAGGGTGAACGTCCTGCCCAGCTCCTGCTTGTAGTAGCGCTGCGCCTCCCGCATGACGCTGGCGATGCCGTCGGGGTAGCGCTGGTCGTAGGGGACGTCCGTGGGCCTGAGCCAGAAGACCCGGACGGTGCCGGCCGGGGGCGTGGCCGGCGGGGCGGTGGGGCCGGGCGTCGCGGTGGGGGTGGGGGTCGGCGTCGGCGGCTTCACGGTCGGCGTCGGCGTCGGGCCCACTCCCCCGGTGCACGCCACGTTGTTGAGCGTGAAGCCCGTCGGCACCGGGTTCGCGCCGGTCCAGGCACCGTTGAAGCCGAACGAGGCGGCGGCACCCGTGGCCAACGCGGCGTTGTAGCTCACGCTGGCCGCCGTCACGGCCGCGCCACTCTGGGTGACGGTGGCGTTCCACGCCTGGGTGACCGTCTGCCCGGAGCCGAACGACCAGCGCAGGGTCCAGCCATTGAGCGGATCACCGAGATTGGTGACCGCCACGTTGGCGCCGAAGCCGCCCTGCCACTGCGAACTGATCGTGTACGACACCTGGCAGCCGCTGGCCGCGGCGCTGGCCGGTGCGGTGCTGAGCGCCACGGCCACGGCCAGGGCCGCCACTAGCGCGCCGGCCAGGCCGCTGCGGAATCGTTGATGACGCATCGTCGTCCTTTCCGAGCTCGGGATCATGGACACTGCGGCCGGCTGCCGCAGCCGCCGGGGCGGCGTTAGGTCGATGGTTATCGATTTAAACACCGGGGGCCGGCCGCATCGACGACTGTCGACATGTAGCCCACCATGCCCCACGAAAAGGTTTTCGGCAAGCGGTTCCGCAGCAGGCGGGAGGCCTGGTCGCCGCCGCCACGGTGCCCGCCGCGCCGCCGGCGTCTGATGCCACGTCCACGACGCTCCGGGTGCTCCAGCTGAACCTCTGCACCAGCAGCCGGGCCGGCTGTCACACCGGCCGGGCGGTGCCCCGGGCGGCCGAGGTGATCCGCGCCGAGGCGCCGCAGGTGGTGACCCTGAACGATTTCTGCCAGGACGACGTGCCCGAAGCGCAGGTCCACCGCGGCGACACGGCGGTGGCGGAATTCAAGGCCGCCGACGACCGTCCGAGCGGCGGCGTCACCCGGGGAACACACGGTGTACGGCGGCATCTATCCGGTGCAGGACCGCGCGGACCCGGAGCTACGGGCTGGCTCTGCGTCCACGCCCCCGACGTCGTCGACGCCTGCACCACTCACCTGGCGGCGTTCAGTGCCAGGACGGCGCTCGCCCAGTGCGACCACCTGTTCGACGAGGTCGTGCCGGCGGTCCTCGACCGCGCCGGGTACGCGCCGACCGTGCTGGGCGGCGACCTCAACCTCCGGTCCGGCGGCTCACCCGACCTGCGGTCGCCACAGCCGCCCCCACCCGGTCAGGAGACCGCGGCCCTGACCAGCTCGACGACCCTGCTCTCGACGGCGGGGCTCCACGCCCGCAGCGCGTACGCCACCGGCCACAGGTCTCCGTCGTCGAGGTTGGCCGCGTCCTGGAAGCCGAGGGTCGAGTACCGGTAGTTGAACTTGCCCGAGTCCTGGAAGAAGACGATGATCTTGCCGTCCGCGTTGGCGTAGGCGGGCATCCCGTACCAGGTCTTGGGCGACAGCTGCGGGGCGGCGGCGGTCACCGTCACGTGCACGCGCTCGGCGAGCGCCCGGTCCTCCGGTGCCATCTGCGCGATCCGGTCGAGGACCGCCTCGATCCCGTCGGCCTTCCTGGCACCCTTCCTGCCCTCGGCGCGCAGCTCGGCGGCGCGCTCCTTCATCGCGGCACGCTCCTCGGGGCTGAAGCCGTCGGACGCGGTCGTGGACTCGTTGGCGGACATGCGGGGCTCCCTTGCACCGTCCAGGGTCCGGCGGAATGCCGGCCACCTGGCAAAAGGCTAGGCCCGACGGCATCGCCGTGCTTCTCGATTCCTGATCGGTCCGCCGGGCCGGGCGGGACACCTTCGCGGCGCGTCCCACCGGCGGGCGGGAGGGGAGGTCATGGCACGGGCGTCGCCTCACCGCACACTCCGGTGAGGAGGTCGGCGGTGGTGTGGGCCGCGATGCCGGGCTGCGCGCCGTCGGTGAACCGCGCGACGACCGCTCGGACGTGCCGCTCGGCGGGTTCGGCGAGGCCGTCGTAGACCGCCGCGAACAACTCCCGGGCCCGCTGCCTCGGCCACCCCCGCGGCAGGAGATCCAGCGGCAGCTGCGGATCGAGGGTGGGAAAGCGCCGGTAGGTGTCCATGACCTCGGTGCGCGCCCGCACCGCCGCCGCGCCGTCGAGCCGTCCGGATCCCATCCGGGGCAACAGTGGGGTCCACCGCCGGAGGAACGCCTGATAGTGCCGGCTGATCGCGTCGATGTCCCAGGCCTGGACGGGAGCACGGTGGCTGATCGCGTCGAGCTCGGTCTGCCGGCCGCGGAACACCGTGACGGCACCGAGGGTGAGCTGGGCGAGCTGCACCCGCGCCTTGGGCGTCAGCTCGTACGGTGAGATCCACAGCCCGTCGTACAGCGGCGCGTAGCCGAGCCAGCGGAGCCGACCGCGCAGGGCCCGTCGCTGCGCGCTTCGCTCCTGCGGCAGGGAGAAGGCGACGATCGTCCAGCACCCGTCCCACGGCAGCGCCGTGGCGGTCGACGCCACGATCCAGTTCCCTCCGGCCGCGAGGCTGGCGGCGGCGGCACGGCTGAGCCGGTAGGCGCTGCGCCTGCCCTGGCGGCTACCTTCCAGCACGCCCCGACGGGCCAGCCGACTGATCGCGGTACGGGCACCGGCCGTGGACACCCCGGCCTCGGCGAGCAGCGCGACGATGGCGGCGGACGGGAGCGCGGCCCGGGTCCGCAGGGTGTAGTCCGCCAGCAGGGTCACCGCGACCCCCTGGGGCGAGTTGCCGGACTGTCGCCGGGGCAGCCGCAGCGGGTGCCCGTCGTCCGGATAGATCTCCTCGATGCTGAACGGGCTTGCCACAGGCGCTCCGGCTCGAAGTCGGGGACGGAACAACGACTTTAGACGGGCCTCCGACGAACCGGGCTCGCCATGGCCAACCCGCTGCGGCCGGCCGGGCCGACGACCCACGCTGATCGAGCTGCATCGATTGACACTTGTGAGACCCAGGGGAACACTAAGTGCTACGCGATGCCCCACGGAGCCGGGCGGGCGAGCACACGCAATGGGCGACACGCGATCCTGCGGGGCCGGGCAAACCCCGACCGGTTCGCGCGTGGCCCGACCCCAGCCTGCACAGATGACCGAAGGAGTCGTCCCGTGAGAATCAGAAGGAAGCTGCTGCTCGGCCTGGCCACGACCCTGGTGGCGGCCGGCCTGGTGGCCCCCGCGTTCCAGCCCGCGTACGCAGCCTCGCTGGTCGAGGTGACCAGCTTCGGCAACAACCCGGGCCGGATGCGCATGCACGTCTACGTGCCGGACACCCGCCCGGCCAGGCCGGCGACCGTGATCGCCATGCACGGCTGCGGCGGCTCGGGCCCCGCCTTCCATTCCGGCAGCGAGTTCGCTTCCCTCGCCGACCGGTACGGGTTCGTCGTGATCTACCCGACCGCGACCCAGCAGGCCGGATTCGGCAACTGCTTCGACACCTGGTCGGACGCCGCCAAGCGCCACGACGGCGGCAGCGACCCGGTGTCGCTCGTCTCGATGGTCCGCTACGCGCAGCAGCAGTATGGCGCCGACCCCGACCGGGTCTACGTCACTGGCAGCTCGTCCGGCGGCATGATGACCAACCACATGATGGCCGTCTACCCCGAGGTGTTCAAGGCCGGCGCCGCGTTCATGGGAGTGCCCTACAACTGCTTCGCCGGCGCGGCGGACTACCCGCCCGGCAGCAGCCAGTGCACCGGCGGCAACATGAACCGGACCCCGCAGCAGTGGGGCGACGCGGTCCGCCAGCAGGCATACCCCGGCTACTCCGGCCCGCGCCCGCGGGTGCAGGTGTGGCACGGCACCGCCGACACGCTCGTGCCGTACAGCCTGCTCCAGGAGTCGGTCGAGCAGTGGACCGACGTGTTCGGCCTCAGCCAGACCCCCACGTCCACCGACACCCCGCAGGCCGGCTGGAACCGCCGCAGGTACGCCGACACCAGCGGCACCGTCCAGGTCGAGGCGTACAGCATCCAGGGCGCCGGGCACAGCCTTCCCGCCGGCGGCATGGCGGCGGCCGCCATCGCGTTCTTCGGCCTGACCACCCCGCCGAGCCCGACCACGTCGCCCACCCCCACCACGTCGCCCACGCCGACGACGCCGCCCACCCCCACGACGCCGCCCACGCCGACGACCCCGCCGCCGGGCTCCGGCGCCTGTCGCGTGACCGTCGCCGTCAACGCCTGGAACACCGGGCTGACCGCGAACCTCACCATCACCAACACCGGGGCCAGCGCCGTCAACGGCTGGTCCCTGGCCTTCGCCCTGCCCACCGGGCAGAGCATCACCTCCGGCTGGAACGCCACCTACTCCCCCGTCTCCGGGCAGGTGACGGCCAGGAACCTCGCCTACAACGCCGCCATCCCCGTCAACGGATCGATCGACATCGGTTTCCAGGTCGCCCACGGCGGCAACGCCGCCAAGCCGACCTCGTTCACCCTCAACGGCGCATCCTGCACGGTCGCCTGACGACGCCGAGCTCCGGGGACGGCCATGCCCCGGCATGTCACCCCGGAGCACCGGCGGACACCACCACCGCCCGCGCGAACCGGACAGGTCACGCCCGCCCTGCGCCATCTCCATCATATGGGTCGGTCAAGCCGCCCGAATCGTCCTGGATACCGATCTTCCGTCCCTGGCCGGCGCATAGTCTCGACCAGTCCGTGCCGGCCGCACGCGCCGTCCGGGCGCGCGGGCCGCAGCCGCCGCACACGCCTGTCGACCAGACACGCGTGGAGGGGCGGCGCCGCGCGGGGAGACGCACGCAGCAATCGGGGGGCAACCGTGTCCGAAGCAGCACACCAGATCGCCGTCGAACAACTGGTGGTCGACCGGGTGTACGCGCGCCTCGAGGTCATGCGCGAGCAGACGAGACAGCTGAGCGCGGAGGGACACAGCCGCGCCGGCTCCGGGCCGGTCACCGGCCTGGTCGAGCGGGACGCCCTGGTCCTGCGCGCCGCCGCCAGGCTGTCGGAACTGGACGGCCAGGAGGAGGGCATCGTCTTCGGCCGGCTGGACTTCGACGACGGCTACACCTACCGCGTCGGCCGGCTGGGCGTGCGCGACGAGGACCGGGAGCCGCTCGTGGTGGACTGGCGTGCGCCCGCCGCCGCGCCGTTCTACCGCGCCACCCCGGGCGAGCCGCTCGGCGTGGAGCGCCGCCGCGTCATCACCTGCGACGGCCCCCGGGTGGTCGCCCTCGACGACGAGGTCCTCTCCGCGAAGGACATCGACGGCGTGGTCGGCGAGGGAGCCCTGCTCACGTCGCTGACCCGGGCACGCGGCGAGCACATGCGCGACATCGTCGCGACCATCCAGCGCGAGCAGGACGAGGCGATCCGCGCGCCCGCGCACGGCGTCACCCTGATCACCGGCGGCCCGGGCACCGGCAAGACGCAGGTGGCCCTGCACCGCGCGGCGTACCTGCTCTACACCGACCGGGGCAGATTCACCGACGGGCGGGTGCTCGTGGTCGGCCCCTCGACGGTGTTCACGGAGTACATCGGCAGGGTGCTGCCCGGCCTCGGTGAGGACAGCGTCCACCTGCGCGCGATCGGTGAGCTGTTCGACGGCGTCGTCGCCACCCGGCGGGACCCCGCCGCCGTGGCCCGGTCCAAGGGCGACCTGACGATGGTGCGCGTGCTGGCCGACCTGGCCTGGGACGCCCCGCCGGGCGCGCCGGACCACCTGCGCGGCCTCACCGCCGACGACCTGGCGAAGGCCCGCGGCGAGATCCGGCGCAGCTGCGAGGCCAAAGGCGTCACCGTCAACGGCGCCCGGGCGGAGGCCACGCGGGTGCTCTCGGAGCTGCTGGGCGGCAGGGAGGTGCCGGACGCCTTCCTGAACGCGTGGTGGCCGCCGCTGACCCCGCAGGACGTCCTTCCCGCGCAGGACGGGCAGTGGTCGGTGGACGACGTCCCGCTGCTCGACGAGCTGGCCGAGATCCTGGGCCGGCCGCCGGAGCCGGCCCGGGCCAGACCCGAGTGGCAGCTGCGTGAGCTGCACAGCGGCGCCCGCCTCGCGGAGACCTTCGTGCTCAGCTGGAGCCTCAACGACGGCTGGCAGCTCTTCGCGCCCGGCCTGTCCACGCCGATGGCGCTGTCCGGCCAGTCCATCGACCACAACGGCTACTGGGCCGCGCAGCGCTGGGCCGCCGCGATCGTCCTGCGCGAGGGCCACCAGGTGGCGAGCTGGGTCGACGGCTTCGACCCGTACGGCGAGGAAGGCTACGTGCCGGTGCTGGCCGAACCGTTGCCGGTGGCCGAGACCGAGGAGCCCGTCGCCGACGTCTACCTGCACGTCATCCTCGACGAGGCGCAGGACCTGTCGCCGATGGAGTGCCGGATGATCGCCCGCCGCGCCGCCCACGCCTCGATGACCATCGTGGGCGACCTCGGCCAGGCCACCCACCCCCTGGCCGCCGACTCCTGGCCGGAGCTGGTGCGGCGGCTGGGCAAGCGCGAGGCCAGGACGCTCGACCTGCCCACCGGCTACCGGGTGCCGCAGGTCATCGCCGACTTCGCCGCCCGCGCCCTCGCGCCGGGGATCGAGCCCACCCGGTCCTTCCGGCCCGGCGGCAGCCTGGAGATCCGACAGGTCGACGACCTGGCCGAGGCGGTCGCGCGGCAGACGGGCACCGTCATCGCCCCCGACCACCTGGCCACCGCCCTGCGCGCCGTCCCGGTCAGCCAGGTCAAGGGCCTGGAGTACGACCGGGTGGTACTGGTGGAGCCGGCCGACATCGTCGCCGCCGAGCCCCGCGGCATGAACCGCCTCTACGTCGCCCTGACCCGGGCCGTCGCGGAACTGGTCGTCCTGCACACCAAGCCGCTGCCGGAGAACCTGACCCGGCAGCAAGACTGAGGCGCCGATGGCCTGCCTGGGATCACCAGGCAGGCCATCGCGTCGAGCCGCCGGCCAGCGAGCCGTACCGGCCCGGCAGCGGGCTACTCGTAGCGCAGCGAGTCGACCGGGTCGGCCCGCGCCGCCCGCGCCGCAGGCAGGGTGCCGGCCAGGAACGCGATCGTCATGACCAGCAGGATGATCACCGCGATGGAGATCGGGTCGAAGGCGATCAACGTGAGTCCGGGCAGGTCCGTGAGGAGTGTGTCGGCGAGCGCGGTGCTGATCACGGTGCCGGCCAGCATGGCGAGGGCCACGCCGATGGCGCTGCCGAGGAAGCCGATGAAGGTGGCTTCGAGACTGAACAGGCCGAACACCCTGCCGCCTCCCATGCCCATGGCCTTCATCAGACCGATCTCGCGGGTGCGTTCCTGCACGGACATGAACAGGGTGTTGACGATGCCGAAGCTCGCCGCGAGCAGGGCGATGACGGCGAAGGCGTTGAGCACCAGGACGATGCCGTCGATGACGGTCTTGAAGGATCCGAGCTGGTCGGCCACGGTGGTCCCGGTGTATCCGGCATCGGCGAGGCGGCCCTTGAGGTCGCTGATCTCCTGCTCGGTCGCGTCCGGGTCGAACCAGATGCTCGCCTGGGCGTACCGCTGCACCTCGTCGGCCGGCACGCCGACGTTCTGCGCGTCGAAGAGGGCATCGGTCAGCGCGTCGTTGGGGATGAGACTGGCCCCGGTCGGCGATGCGATGCCCTCCTCGGCCACCCCGACGACGGTCGCGTCGATCACCCGCTGAGCGCGCTTCGCGTCGGTGACCGCGATCGACACGTGTTGCCCGAGAGCCGCAGCGTCGTCGGCGAAGCCGAGTGGCTCGACGTAGGAGGCGGGCAGCACGAGCTGCCGCTCGGCGGAGGAGTCGTCGGGTTCGACACCGCTGGCGAGCTGTATCCGCTGCCCGGCGACGATCCCGCCGACGTCGACGACGTACTTCGTGCCCCCGCCGGCCTGGATGTAGTCGGGCGTGATCGTCTTGCTCGCCTGCACGTTGCGCACGCCGTCGATGTCGGCCAGCGAGTCGAGGTCCTCCGGGGTGAGCGCGACGACCGTCTGACCCGGCGGGCCGGGCTGCCCGGCCGCCACGGCGTTCGGGTCGTACTCGGCCGGTCCGGAGTCGTCGCTGCCGAAACCGTCCGAGGTGTCCGAGTTCCTCACGACCGTCATGACGTCCGAGGCGCCGATCGCGGTCACGGTGTCGTCGATGTAGGCGTTGATACCGGTGCCGAGCCCATTGGTCAGGGTCAGGGTGAACGCGCCGATGAAGATCGCGAGGATGGTCAGCGACGTGCGGGTCTTGGACCGGAAGGCGTTCCCGGCTGCCGAACCGATCAGGTCGGAGATCTTCATGCCCGCACCGCCGCGGAGTCGCTGACCAGGTGGCCGTCCCGAACCAGGACGCGGCGGTCGCAGCGCGCCGCGAGCTCCTCGTCGTGCGTGACGACGATGAGGGTGATGCCGTTCTGACGGTTGAGGTCGAAGAGAATGCCCTCGACCACCGCGCCGGTGGCGGAGTCGAGATTTCCGGTGGGCTCGTCGGCGAAGATGACCCGGGGATTGTTCACCAGCGCCCGCGCGATCACCACCCGTTGTTTCTGGCCGCCAGAGAGATTCCCGGCCTTGTTTCTCGCCTTGTCGGCGAGTTCGAGCTGCTCCAGCGCCGCCATGCCCCGGAGTTTGCGTTCACCCCGGCTCACTCCAGCTATCTTCATCGGCAGCACCACGTTGTCGAGGACAGACGAGTTCGGCGTCAGAAAGAACTGCTGGAAGACGAACCCGAACGTCTTGTTCCGGGTCTGGTTGAGCCGACTTCCCCGCAGCGTCCGGGTGTCGACTCCGCCCAGCGCGACCGTACCCGAGGTGGGCGCGTCCAGCAGCGCGAGGACGTGCATGAGGGTCGACTTGCCGGATCCGCTCTTACCGAGGATCGCAACACTTTCTCCGTCGCGGATATCGAGATCGACTCCCTTCAGCGCGTCGAAGCTGTTCGCACCGCGACCGTACGTCTTGCGCACGTCCACGGCCGAGATGATTGGGCTTTCCATAGGGCTCCTCGTCGGTTCTGCCGGCGGCTGCCGGCAGCTCCATCGTCGTCGCGGACCCGCTCCACCGCGTCACCCTGCTGCGGATACCTGAATACCGCCTTCGCGGTAGGCAGGTTGCCGCGCAAGGAGGACTCCCTCCGTCGCGGGGACCGGCAGACTGAGGTCATGACGTCGACGGCCACCGGGGCGACGGACCCCACGCGTCCGTGCCCGAGAGCGCCCGGTTGGGTGGGCGACATCGCCGCCGCCGGGTTCATCGTCTCGTCGGCATTCGTCCCGTTCCAGGTGCCGGAGTTTCGACCGGGCAGCTACGCCGTCGCCGCCGTGGTGATCGCCCCCGCCGCGCTGCTGCCGATGCGGCGGCGATGGCCGATACCCGTGCTCGCCGGCTGCCTCCTGCTCTACGGCGTCGCGGCGTCCACCGGCACCCTGGCCCCGGGGGTCGTGCTCGCCACCTCGATCGCCATGTTCGGCGTCGCCAACCGGATGGATCGGCGGACCACCCTCACCGCGACCGGTGCCGCCGTCGTGGCGATGGCGTTGCTCAGTCTGCTGTCGGCGATCGGGAACGTCTTCGACCCCCGGTCGTTGCAGTTCGCCGTGACGATCGCGTTCGCCGCTGCCGCCGGCGATGCGACCCGCTCCCGGCGGGAGTACGTGGCCGCCGTCATCGAGCGCGCCGAGCGCGCCGAGCAGACGCGCGAATCGGAGGCCCGCAGACGGGTGACCGAGGAACGGCTGCGGATCGCCCGCGACCTGCACGACGTCGTCGCACATCAGATCTCCGTGATCAGCCTCAACGCCGGCGTCGCCTCCTCCGCCCTGCGATCACGTCCGGAGCGGGCACAGGAATCCCTCGGTGTCATCCGAAGCGCCGCCCGGACCGTGCTCACCGAGATCGGCGACCTGCTCCGGCTGCTGCGCGCCGAGGACGACGACGCCACCAACGGCACGGCCGTTCCACAGCCCGGTCTCGACCAGCTCGACCGGCTGGTCCGTGGATTCGTCGAAGCAGGACTCGGCGTCTCGGTGCGGACCGAGGGAGACATCTCGACGGTCACCAGCGCCGTCGACGTGGTCGCGTACCGCGTCGTCCAGGAAGGTCTCACGAACGCGCACAAGCATGGCGCCGAACATCGGGCGCACGTCCTGATCGAGGTCGACGACCGGCGGGTGCTGGTGGTGGTCACGAATCCCGTCCTGATCAGCTCGCCCGACGACCAGCCCGGGACACCGCAGGGGGGTCACGGACTGGTCGGCCTGCGGGAACGCGTCGCCTCCGTCCGCGGCGTCGTGGAGACTGGTATGTCAGCTGGCGGGTACCGGATCGCCGCGTGCCTACCCCTGCCGAAAGAGGAGTCGGGTGACGACCGTGCTCGTGGTTGACGACCAGCCACTCATCCGTCAGGCCGTGACAGACATCCTGGTCGAACACGGCGGGATCAGTGTCGTCGGGGAGGCGGTCAACGGTGCGGAGGCGGTGGCCCTCACCTCCTCGCTCCGTCCCGACGTCGTCCTGATGGACATCCGGATGCCGGAACTCGACGGAATCGGTGCCACCTCCGCGATCTGCGCCGACCCCTCGTTGGCCGAGACCCGGGTGCTGATCCTCACCACCTTCGAGGAGGACGAATACCTGGTGGCGGCGCTGCGGGCCGGGGCGAGCGGGTTCATCGGCAAAGGGGCGGAGCCCGAGGAGATCGTCCGGGCGGTGCGCGCGGTGCACGCCGGCGACGCGCTGCTGTCCCCGGCCGCGACCCGGAGCCTCATCGAGAAGTACGTGCTCCGGGCGCCCGCTCCGACACCGGCCACGACGAGCCGCCCCCATCCCCTCGCCGAGAAGCTGGGGCAGTTGACCGACCGTGAGCGGGAGGTGCTGCTGTTGGTGGCGCGTGGCCGGTCGAATCAGGAGATAGCCCAGGAACTCGTCATCTCACCGCACACGGCCAAGACCCACGTGAACCGCATCATGGCCAAGCTGTACGCGCACGACCGCGCGCAACTGGTCGTCCTCGCCTACGAAAGCGGACTGCTCACCCCACCCGGGCCGGCAGCCTGACGGGACACGTGGCCGCACACGCTCGACGTCCTCGACGGGCACCCCGAGCCGGCCGGCGGTGTCCTCCAGCTCCACGCCGACGACGCTACCGACCGGTGGGGCCGCGGCAACAGGCCCGAGCTGCCAGGCCGCCGACGCCGGACCGTGACCGGCTGGCGGCCGTCGCCGCCGACCGTGGTCAGCGGAAGGCGGCCTGCCCGGTCAGGGCCTGGCCGACGACCAGCTTGTGCACCTCGCTGGTGCCCTCGTAGGTGAGCACCGCCTCCAGGTTGTTGGCGTGCCGCAGCACCGGATACTCAAGCGTCACGCCGTTGGCGCCGAGGATCGTCCGGGCGGTACGGGCGATGCCGATCGCGGTCTCGCAGCTGTTCAGCTTGGCGAGGCTGACCTGGGCCGGGGTCGCCTTCCCCGCCTCCCGCAGCCGTCCCACGTGCACGGCCAGCAGCAGACCGTTGACCAGCCCACGGGTCATCTCGGTCAGCTTCTCCTGGGTGAGCTGGAAGCCGGCGATCGGACGCCCGAACGCCTCCCGGCTGCCGGCGTAGTCGATGGCGGCGCGCAGGCAGTCGTACCCGGCGCCGAGCGAGCCGAAGACGATGCCGAGCCGGGCCTCGTTGAGGCACTTCAGCGGTGCGCGCAGGCTCGTCGCCTCGGGCAGGAGGGCGTCGCCGGGCAGCCGGACGTCCTGCAGCACCAGGGCCGAGGTCACCGAGGCCCGCAGCGACAGCTTGTGCCCGACCGGCAGCGTGCTCACCCCGGGGGTGTCCATCGGCACGACGAAGCCGCGGATGCCCGCGTCGGTGCGGGCCCACACCACCGCCACGTCGGCGATCGCCGCGTTGGTGATCCACATCTTCTCGCCGTTGAGGATCCAGTCGCCCCCGTCGCGGCGGGCCCAGGTGCGCATCGCGCCCGGGTCGGAACCGGCGTCCGGCTCGGTCAGCGCGAAGCAGCCGACCGCCTCACCGGCGGCCATCGCCGGCAGCCACCGCCGGCGCTGCTCCTCGCTGCCGAAGGTCCGGATGGCGTACATGGCCAACGAGCCCTGCACCGACACCAGGCTGCGTACGCCGGAGTCGGCCGACTCCAGTTCGAAGCAGGCCAGCCCGTAGGCGACCGCACCGGCACCGGCGCAGCCGTAGCCCTCCAGGTGCATGCCGAGCAGGCCGAGCCGGCCGCACTCCCGGGCCAGTTCCCGGGCGGGCAGGTCACCGGTGGCGTACCACTGCGCGATGGACGGCCGGATCCGGTCGGCGGTGAACCGGCGCACGGTGTCCCGGATGTCGCGTTCCTCGTCGGTGAAGAGGCTGTCGATCGCGAGGAGTTCCATGGGGTCGGTCATCAGTTGCTCTCCTGGGAGGACGGGTCGGTCTGCGGTGCGGCTCCCGCCGCAGGGGCGGCCTGCGGCGGCGCGGCGAGCCAGTCGAGTACGGCTCCGGTGTGTTCGCCGAGCCCGGGCGGCGGGCGGCGGTAAGCGGCCGGTGTGCGGGACAGGGTGATCGGGTTGGCCACCTGCCGCGCCGGCCGGGCCCGCCCCGGCCCGTCGATCTCCACCACGGGGGCGAGACCCAGCTCGCCGGCCAGGTCGAGAGCCCCGGCCAGGTCGTTGACCGGCCCGGACGGCACGCCGACCGCGCCGAGGGCGGCGGCCAGTTCGTGGGCGGGGCGGGTCAGCGTCCGCTCGGTCAGGGTGGCGATCAGCGTCTCGCGGTGCCGCACCCGGTCGGCGTTGCGCAGGTAGCGCGGGTCGACGGCGACGGCCGGGATGTCGAGCACCGCGCAGAGCGCGGCGAACTGCGCGTCGGTGCCGACCGCCACGGCCAGCGGCCGGTCGGCGGTGGGCAGCACCTGGTACGGCACCACGCTCGGGTGCGCGTTGCCCAGCGGGCCCGGGACCACACCCGCCGAGACGTACCCGGATGCCTGGTTGACCAGGGCCGACAGCAGTGAGGAGAGGAGGTTGAGCTCGACGTGCTGCCCCTCGCCGGTGGCCTCCCGGTGGCGCAGCGCGGCCAGGACGCCGATCGTGGCGTGCAGCCCGGTGATCACGTCGACCACCGCGACCCCGGTCTTGACCGGCTCGCCCGACGGGGTGCCGGTGATGCTCATCAGCCCTCCGACGGCCTGCACGAGCAGGTCGTATCCCGGGCGGTCGGCACCCGCGCCGGAGCCGAAGCCGGTGACCGAGCAGTAGATGACCCGTGGGTTGATCCCGGCGATGTCGGCGTAGCCGAGGCCGTGGCGGGCCATCATGCCGGGGCGGAAGTTCTCCACGACCACGTCGGCCCGGCACGCGAGTTCCCGGGCCACGGCCAGGTCGGCGGGCTCGGTCAGGTCCAGTGTGATCGACCGCTTGTTGCGGTTGACCGCCAGGTAGTAGGTGGCCGTGCCGTCGTCGTCGTACGGCGGCCCCCAGGACCGCGTGTCATCGCCGCTGCCGGGTCGCTCCACCTTGACCACGTTCGCGCCGAGGTCGGCCAGGAGCATGGTGGCGTACGGGCCGGCCAGCACCCGGCTGAAGTCGGCCACCAGCAGACCGTCGAGGGCGCCGGTCACGCCGACCACGCCCTGGCTGCGGCGACGGCCCGCCGCCAGCGCCGGTGCGCCCCGTCGCGGCCGTCGGCCCCGGCCCCGGCGGTGAACTCCCGGTCCAGGTGCCACCGCTCGGTGATCTCGTCGGTGCTGTCCCACACGCCGGTGGCCAGGCCGGCCAGGTAGGCCGCGCCGAGCGCGGTGGCGTCGGTGCTGGTGGGCCGGCGCACCGGCACGCCGATCTGGTCGGCCTGCAACTGGCAGAGCAGGTCGTTGACGGCGGCCCCGCCGTCGACGGTGAGCCCGGTCAGCGGCCGCCCGGTGCACCGGGCCATCGCGTCGGTCACGTCCCGCACCTGGAAGGCGATCGCGTCCAGGGTGGCCCGGGCGAGGTGGGCCCGGGTGGTGCCGCGGGTGAGCCCGAACACCGCCCCGCGGGCGTGCGGGTCCCAGTCGGGTGTGCCGAGACCGGTCAGGGCCGGCACGAAGACGACTCCGCCCGAATCGGGCACGGCGGCGGCCAGCGGTTCGACCTGCGCCGCTGCCGGGATCAGGCCGAGCCCGTCGCGGAGCCACTGCACGGCCGCCCCGGTCACGAAGATCGCCCCTTCCAGGGCGTACGTGGTGGGTTGGCCGGCGAGCTGCCAGCCCACCGTGGCGACCAACCCGGCGTCCGGGCGGGCGATCTCCGTGCCGGTGTTGACCAGCACGAAGGATCCGGTGCCGTAGGTGCACTTGGAGCTGCCGACGGTGAAGCAGGTCTGCCCGAACAGGGCGGACTGCTGGTCACCGACGAGCGCCGCCACCGGAATGTCCAGCCCGAGGAACGCGTCCGGATCGGTCCGCCCGACCACCGCGTTGGTGGCGACGATCTCCGGAAGAGCGGTCCGGGGCACGTCGAACAACGCGCACAGCTCCGCCGACCAGTCGCCCTCGGCCAGGTCGAACAGCAGGGTGCGCGAGGCGTTCGACGGGTCGGTGACGTGCAGCCGGCCGCCGGTGATCCGGGCGGCGAGGTAGCTGTCGACGGTGCCGATCAGGGTCCGGCCGGCGCGTACGTCGGCCCAGGTCGTCGGCTCCTCGGCGGCCAGCCAGGCGAGCTTGGTGGCGGAGAAGTACGGGTCGAGCCGCAGCCCGGTCCGGGCGGTGACCAGCGGTTCGTGGCCCTCGGCGCGGAGCCGCTCGCACAGTGCCGCCGAACGGCGGTCCTGCCACACGATGGCCGGCCGGGGTGCGGCCAGGGTCCGTCGGTCCCACAGGACCACCGTCTCCCGCTGGTTGGTGATCCCGACGCAGCTCGGCGGGGTCGGGCTGGCGACGAGCGCCTCGGCGCAGGCCGCCCGGACCGCGTCCCAGATGCGGTCCGGGTCGTGCTCCACCCGGCCGGGCCGGGGGAAGCGTTGCGGGAACTCCCGGTGGCCCCGGGCCAGGACGGTGCCGTCCGGGTCGACGACGATTGCGGTGACCCCGGTGGTGCCGGCGTCGATGGCGAGGACGGCCATCAGGCCACCAACCCGGCCAGCGCGTACCGGTTGGCGCCGGTCACCCGGCGGTAGCGGGCCGCCTCCTGGTCGGCCCAGTGGTGGTCGCGCCCCAGTGCGTCGGCCATCAGCGCGGCCACCTCGCCGGCCGCGTCGGCGGCCCCGTCGGCCGTTTCCAGGCCGGCGTGGCTGCGGCGCAGCAGCACGTCCTCGACGGCGAGCGCGCCCTCGTGCCGGACGGCGTGCGTGACCTCGGCCCGGAGCAGTCCACCGGCTCCGGCGACCGGCCGCAGGCCCGTCTCGCCGGCTGCGGCCAGCACGTCGGTGACGGCGGCGCCGTGCCGGCTGAGCAGGTCCTCGACGGTGTCGACGGTCAGTGCGTGCTCGCGGGCGAGGAGGCCACGGCGGTTCCACAGGGCCTGGAACCCGTCGGCGCCGATCAGGGGCAGCCGGTCGGTGCAGGAGGGCGGGTAGCCGCCGCCGAGCCGTTGCACCACCGCGTCGACCGCGTCGCGGGCCATCACCCGGTAGGTGGTGAGCTTGCCGCCGGCGATGGCCAGGCAGCGGTCGTCGATCTTCGCCACCACGTGTTCCCGGCTGAGCTTGGCGGTGTCGGCGGTGCCGGCCCGGTCCGCCAGCGGGCGGAGGCCGGCGTAGACACCGACCACGTCGGCCCGCTCCAGCGGGCGACGCAGCCACCGGTTGACCTGGTGCAGCAGGAAGGTGATGTCGTCGCCGTCTGCCGCCACGTCCCGCGGATCACCCGAGTACGGCGTGTCGGTGGTGCCGACCAGCACGGTGGCGCCGACCGGAATGACGAACAGCACGCTGCGCTCGGTGCGGGTGATCACCGCCCGGTCGACCCGCAGCGCCGACCGGGGCACCACCAGGTGCACGCCCTTGGAGGCCCGTACGCGCAGCACCTCGCGGCCGACGAGGCGCTGCACCTCGTCGGTCCAGACGCCGGAGGCCGCGAGCACCTGCCGGGCCTGGACGGTGCTCTCCGCGCCGGTCAGCTCGTCGCGCACGGTGACCCGGACCCGGTCCGGGCCGTTGTGGTAGCCGACGGCCCGCACCCGGGTGGCGATGACCGCTCCCTCCCGGGCGGCGGTGCGGGCGACGGCGAGGGTGAGCCGGGCGTCGTCGACCTGGCCGTCGTCGTACTCCAGGGCGCCGTAGGTGATCTCGGCCCGCAGGGCGGGCATGGCCCGGGCGAGGCCACGCCGGCCGAGGTGCCGGTGAATCCGGAAGACCCGGTCGGCGTGGCCGGCCGGGAGCTGTCCCAGGCCGTCGTAGAGGCTGAGGCCGGCGCCGATGTAGGCGCGTTCCCACATCCGGTGGGTCAGGGGCAGCACGAACGGCAGCCGGCGGACCAGGTGCGGGGCGAGCCGGCCGCCGAGCAGTCCCCGTTCCCGCAGCGCCTCGCGGACCAGCCCGAACTCGAGCTGTTCCAGGTAGCGCACGCCGCCGTGCAGCAGGCGGCTGGACCGGCTGGAGGTGCCGCCACCGAGGTCACCGGCCTCGACCAGGGCCACGCGCAGCCCCCGGGACGCCGCGTCGAGGGCGGCCCCGGTGCCGGTGATCCCGCCGCCGACGATCAGCAGGTCGTAGGTGCCGTCTTCCAGCGCCGCCAGGGTCGCGCCCCGCCGGGCGGCGTCGATCACTCCGCTGTCCATGTCCAGGTCCTTTCCGCAGAATATAGAATCTGTCTGCCGGCAGAGCTCGGCGTCACCATCGGCGCCGGACCTCCTCGGCCCAGCCGAGCAGCCCGTCGACCGGAACCCGCTCACCCTCGTCGGTCACCACGTGCCCCGAGTAGCGCCCGAACACCTGGTGCTCGGCGCTCTCCACCACCAGCCAACTGCTGTAGGCGGCCCGGTCGTGGAACGGGGTGAAGGTCAGCTCGACCCGCCGGCCCACCATCCGCCACGGCGCCAGCCAGTCGTGGCTGTCGTAGTACCAGGTCAACTCGTCGCCGATCTTGTGGAGCCGGCCGTCCACCCGGACGGCGTTCTCGGTCATCCCGGTGCCGACCGTCCACTTGCCACCGAGCTGCAGGCCGATCTCCCGGCCACCGCACCGGCCACTGGCCGCGCCCCAGTTCCACACGATCGAGTACGGCCACCGGCCCCGGCCGTGGTCCAGCGTGGCGTACGCGGTCGACGGGTCGAACTCGTACGCCTGCCCGTCGACGGTCACCCGCCCCCGCGCCGGCAGGCAGTTGTCCTTGCGGGTGTACTGGAAGGTGCGGTCGTTCCACGGCACCACCACACCCAGCGACTCGTGCCCCTCGGGCCGGTCCACCTCCAGATCGACCGAGAGCCGCTCGGAACGGGCGCGCAGCCGGGTGCTGAACGGAGTCTCGTCGAACCCGAGGGCGATGCGCCGGCCCCGGGCCCGTACCCAGCCCTCGCCGGAGACCGCCGGCATCGGCGTGCCCGTCGGCAGCACGTGCCGCTCGGCGACCTGGATCGCCCGGTCGGTGGCGAAGTCCAGGAAGAACGCGGCGTAGGTGACCCGGTAGTCGGCGTGCGAGACGTTCACCGCGACCAGGTGCGTCGGCGTGGTCACACACCAGTACTCGAACCGCTTGTTGCGGCCCCAGCCGCGCAGGTTCGCCCGGTGCAGCGGCCGGCGGGTCCAGCCCACCGCGTCCGGGTTCAGCCGGCCGTCCGGCAGGCACAGGTCCACCCGGCTGGTGATCTCCCGCTCGTGGGTCAGGTGGTCGCGGGCGGATCGCTCAGCCATCGAGTTCCACCGACAGGTACTTGTAGTCGAGGTAGTGCTCGACGCCGTGGTGGCCGCCCTCCCGGCCGTACCCGCTGCCCTTGACCCCGCCGAACGGCCCCTGTGGCGCGGCGAAGTTGCCGCCGTTGACCGAGACCATGCCGAACCGCAGCGCCTCGGCCGTGCGCATCACCCGGGACAGGTCCCGGCTCCAGAGGTAGGAGGCCAGACCGTACGGGGTGGCGTTGGCGCGGGCCACCACCTCCTCGTCGGACTCGAAGGTCAGCAGCGGCGCGACCGGCCCGAAGGTCTCCTCGGTGCTGACCAGCATCTCGTCGGTCACCCCGGCCAGCACCGTCGGGGCGTGGAAGCTGCCCCCGGCGTACGACCCGTCGGTGGGCCGGTCACCGCCGGTCAGGACCCGCGCCCCCCGGCCCAGCGCGTCGGCGACGTGGGCGCTGACCTTGTCCACGGCCGACGAGTTGATCAGCGGGCCGATCCGGGTGCCGTCGGCCAGTCCGTCGCCCACCGGCAGCGCCGCCGTGCGGGCGGCCAGCAGCCGGCCGAACTCCTCGGCCACGGACGAGTGGACGAAGATGCGGTTGGGCGAGGTGCACGCCTGCCCGGCGTTGTAGAACTTGGCCCGGGCCACGCCCGCCGCCGCCTTCGCCAGGTCGGCGTCGGCGAAGACCAGCACCGGGGCGTGCCCGCCCAACTCGACCGACATCCGCTTCACGTCCGGCGCGCTGGCCGCGATCAGGAGCTTGCCGACCCGGGTGGACCCGGTGAAGGAGACCTTGCGCACCTCGGGCGCGGCCATGAAGACCTCGGCCACCTCGGCCGGCCGGGTGGTCGGCACGACGTTCACCACACCCGGCGGCAGACCCGCCTCGGCGCACGCCCCGGCCACCGCGAGCGCGGAGAACGGGGTCAGCTCGGAGGGCTTCAGCACCACCGGGCACCCGGCGGCCAGCGCCGGACCGAGCTTGCGGGTCACCATGGACAGCGGGAAGTTCCAGGGGGTGATCGCGGCGACCACACCCACCGGTTCCGGCAGCAGCCAGATGCGCGAGCTGGCCGAGGTGGACGGCACCGTCTCGCCGTACAACCGGCGGGTCTCCTCGGCCGACCAGAGCAGGTGCTCGGCGCCCGAGAGCACCTCGGCCCGCGCCTCGGCCAGCGGCTTGCCCTGCTCCCGGGTCATCGTCCGGGCGATCTCGTCGGCCCGCCGGCTGAGCACCGCGCCGACCGCGCGCAGCTTCTCGGCCCGCAGGTGGGCCGGGAGCGCCCGCCACCCGGCCAGCGCCCGGCCGGCCGCCTCGACCGCCGCCTGCGCCTCGGTGGCCCCGGCGTCGACCACCGTGCCGAGCACGGCGCCGGTGGCCGGCTCCCGCACCTCGAACACGGCGCCGCCGGCCGGCTCACACCACGCGCCGTCGATGTAGGCCCGTCCCACGTCACTCATACGTCTCCTGTCGGCGGCCGGCCGGCCGCGGTTCGGTCTGCTGCATGCCTTGCAGCAGCGCTTCCATGCCCGCCTGCTCGTGTTCGCGGACGAGCCGTGCGGCGCGGGCGAAGTCTCCGGCCACGATCGCGTCCCGGATCGCGACGTGCTCGGCGTGCGACTCGGCCAGTCGCCACGGCACGAACCGGAAGCCGTACTTGGCCCCCTCGGTGCGCGACCAGAGCGAGGTCAGCATCCGGTTGATCACCGTGGTCTGCGGGGTGTCCGAGAGCAGCGCGTGGAACTGCCGGTTGAGCGTGGAGAACGCGTCGACGTCCCGGTCGGCCACCACCGGCTCGCAGGCGCGCAGCACGGCGTCTATCTCGGCGAGCCGCTCCGCCGGGTAGGCCGCGCCGCCGAGTTCGATGGCGAGCCCGCCGAGCGCCCCCCGGATGCCGTACACCTCCTGGATGTTGTCCAGGCCGACGCTCGCCACCACCGCGCCGACGTGCGGGCGCAACACCAGCCACTCGTCGGCGACCAGCGACTTGATCGCCTCCCGGACCGGGGTCTCGCTGATGCCCAGCGCCTCGGAGACGACCCGGGCCACGATCCGGCTGCCCGGCGGCGCGTCACCCGACATGATCATTTGTTTGATGTGGCTGATGGCGATGTCGGACTTCATCTGGAAGGTCTCGGTGCTCACCGGTGTCCCCCTCACACTCGCTGCACGGTCAGCCGGTCGATCGCCGCCGGGTCCAGGGTGACGCCGAGGCCGGGCCCGGTCGGCACCCGCACGGCGCCGGTGGCCGGGTCGGGCAACAGCGGCTCGGCCAGCATCACCTGGAAGACCTCCGGCACGATGACGGGCGGATCGTACGGGTACTCCAGCCACTCGCACGACGGCAGGGACGCGCAGAGCTGGAGGTTGCCCGCGATGCCCAGCCCGGTCGCCCAGGCGTGCGGGATGATCCGCCGGTGCCGAGCGACGACCATGGTCCCGAACTGCCGCAGGGCATGGATCTCCTCGCTCTCGTTGGCGTCGGGCTGGTAGATGTCGAAGCAGTCATCTTCCAACAGCCGGACCAGTTCGGCGAAGCCCCGATTGTGCTCGCCGCCGGCGATCGGCACCGGTACGGCCGCGGTCAACCTGCGCAGCGCCTGGTAGTCGTGCCGGGGCAACGGCTCCTCCAACCAGGCGACGTCCAGGTCGGACAGTTCCCGGGCGGTGGTCAGCGCCCGCTCGTACGTCCAGATCAGCCGGCTGCCGTCCGGGGCGTACCGCCACCGGGAGGCCGCCTGGTTGGCGTCCACCGCCAGCATGACGTCCGGTCCGACGGCCTCCCGGACCGCCGCGACCTGGCGCAGGTCCTCGGCCACCGTCGCCGAGTGGACGCGCAGCTTGATGCCGCGGAAACCGGCCGCGACCGCTGCCAGCGCGTCGTCGACCCGCTGCGCCGGATCGCGCACCTCGCCGAAGCTGGCGTACGCCGGGATCTCGTCGGTGGTGCCGCCCCAGAGCTGGTAGAGCGGTCGGCCGCAGACCTTGCCGACCGCGTCCCAGACCGCGACGCCGACCACCCACGGGCGGGGGAAGAAGTACTGCGCGGCGTAGCGCAGGCGGTTGGCGATGTGCTCGGTGGCGAACAGGTCGTGGCCGACCAGCATCGGCCGGATCACGTCCCGGATCGTGGTGAGCAGCAACGGACCGGATCCGTGCCCCATGTCGCCGCCGGAGACCCCGACCACGCCGGAGTCGGTCTCCACCTCGACGATCACGGCCGCCATCGTCCGGTGCTCCCCCTCCGGCGCCCAGGACGGCACGAACGGCCGTGGGTAGGGAATCTCGACCAGCGAGGCGCGGACGTCCCGAATCTTCATGCTTCCCGCCACCTTCTCCGGGGCGACCTCGGGCGTCAGCCCTTGGTCGCGCCCTCCGCCAGGCCCTTGATCAGCCACTTCTGTACGAACAGCGCGAACACCACCACCGGAATGACGGTGAGGGTGCCGACCGCGGTCAGCGGCCCCCACATCGCGCCCTGCTCGGTGTCGGCCGCCATCCCGGCGATGGCGACCGGGATCGTCGCCGCGTCCCGGTTGGTCAGGACCAGCGCGAACAGCAGCTCCTCCCAGGCCAGGATGATGCTGAAGATCAGCGTCG
The DNA here is from genome assembly GCF_042670805.1 of Micromonospora sp. NPDC057141. Classification (NCBI taxonomy): domain Bacteria; kingdom Bacillati; phylum Actinomycetota; class Actinomycetes; order Micromonosporales; family Micromonosporaceae; genus Micromonospora; species Micromonospora sp. NPDC057141. The sequence continues at coordinate 59,914 of NZ_JBHUVA010000021.1, forward strand.
AGATCAGGCCGGGCAGGCTGCACGGCACGATGATCCGGAAGAACGCGCCGAGCCGGGAGGCGCCGTCCAGCATCGCCGACTCCTCCAGCTCCTTGGGCAGGCCCAGGAAGAACGAGCGCATCAGCCACATCACGTACGGGATCAGGAAGGTGCAGTACGCCAGGATCAACGTGATGTGCCGGTCGGTGAGGTCGAACCGGCGGGCGACCAGGAACATCGGCACGGCCAGCGCGATCGGTGGCACGCCCCGCGAGGCGAGGATCAGGCCACCGATCAGCCCGGCTCCCCGGATCGGCAACCGGGCCAGCGCGTAGCCGGCCATCGACCCGGCGGTGATCGACAGCAGGCCCGCGCCGACCGCGACGATCACCGTGTTGACCATGCGGGGGCCGATGTCGGCCTGCGCGAAGTAGCTGGTGTAGTTCTCCCAGGTGATGGTGCTGAACCAGCGGGGCGGACTGGCGAAGATGTCCCGGGGCAGCTTCAGCGACGTGCTGATCATCCACAGCACCGGGAACAGGAACACCACCGTCGCGGCGACCGCACCGCCGATCCGTACCCCGCGGCCGAGCCGGCCGTGCCGGGACCGGCCGCGGACGGTGGGGGGCGCCGCCGTCGTCGTCACCATCGCTTCTCCAGGAACCGGTTGAGCCGCAGGAACAGGAAGGTCAGCAGCATGGTGATGGCGAGCACGAGGGTCGCCATCGACGATGCCGTGCCGAACTCGAGGCCACGGAACGCCTTCTCGTAGATGTAGAGGTTGACCACGTCGGTCGCCTGGCCCGGCCCGCCCTTCGTGGCGGCGAGGGCGATGTCGAACATCTTCACCGCGCCGAGCCACCGCACGATGAACGCGGCCAGGATGACCGGGGCGAGCAGCGGCAGGGTGATCCTGCGCAGGGTGGCGAACCAGCCCGCGCCGTCGACCCGGGCCGCCTCGAACACGTCACCGGGCAGCGACATGAGCCCGGCGGAGGCGATGAGCACGACGAACGGCGTCCACCGCCAGGTGTCGATCAGCACCAGACTCACCATCGCCAGGGTGGGGTCGGCCAACCAGTCGACCGGGCCGAGACCGACCAGGCCGAGCAGGTAGTTGACGAAGCCCCACATCGGGTCGAGCAGCATCTTCCACACGCCGCCGGCGACCACCGGGACGACCACCATCGGGATCAGGAAGAGCGACCGCAGCACCCCCCGGCCACGCCACTCGACGTTGAGCAGGAAGGCGATGCCGAAGCCGAGGACCATCTGCAACGGCAGCGCCAGGGCCAGGTAGACGCCGGTGACCTTCAGCGAGTTGAGGAATCCCGGATCGTCGACGACGGTCCGGTAGTTGAGCCACCCGACGTTCCTGGCCGGGGTGAAGGTGGCCAGGTCCAGCTCGGAGAAGCTGATCTGGACGGTGTAGAAGAGCGGGTAGGCCAGCACCGCCACCAGGATCGCCAGCGCCGGGGCGAGGAACAGCCACCGGCTGCCGAGGTCCCGGAGGCGGTGGCCGAACGGCCGACGTCGGAGGGACGGCCCCGCCGGGGCGGCAGGGAACGCGCTCGCGCTCCCCACCGCCGCCGTCTCAGTCGTGATAGGCACCTGATGCTCCGCGCTCAGTAACCCTTGGACTTCAACAACTTGTCGATCTCGTCCTCGGCGTTCTGCAACGCCTGGGCCGGGGTGGCCTGCCCGGAGATCGCCAGGCTGTGCTGGGTCGCCAGGATCTGCTGGATGGCATCGGACTCGGGGAGCTTCGGTCGCCACATCTTGCCCTTGTCGACCGCCGCGTAGCCGTCCGCGATGGCCGTGAAGACCGGCGCGAGCCAGGCCTGCTCGGGGGTGGACGCCAGGGTCGACTTACGCGCCGGGAAGACACCCAGGGTGTTGACCTGCCACTTCTCGCCCTCCTTGGAGGAGAGCCACTGCAGCAGCGCCCACGCCGCCTCGGCCTGCTTGCTCTTCTTCGCCACCGCACCGGTCCACATGCCCCGGTGGGCCCCCGCGCTGAGCGAGCCGACCGGCATCACCTGGATGCCGACCTCCTCCGGCTTCAGCGTGGTGGTCTTCTCGTCGATCGCGGTGCCCCGGTAGACGCTGCCCCACATGAACATGGTGGCCGTCTTGCCCTGCCGGAACGCCTCCAGCGGCTCGTTGAACTGGTAGGTGGCCGCGCCGGGCGGGGCGTACTTGAGCAGGTCGACGTGGGTCTGGAGGGCGGCGACCCCCTCCGGGGTGTTGAACGCCGGCTTGTTGTTCCCGTCGAGGATCTGGCCGCCGTTGCTGTTGAGGATGGTCTGCCAGATCGTCGGGGTCAGCGGGTCCCGGGTGAAGTAGGTGCCCACCGCCCAGGCGTCGGTCTTGCCGTCGCCGTTGGTGTCCTGCACCAGCTTCGGCGCCTGCTCCAGGTACTGCTGCCAGGTCAGGGCCGGCGTCGGCTCGGGCAGCCCGGCCTTGCTGTAGAGCGTCTTGTTGTAGAACATCAGCAGCAGGTTGGAGCGCAGCGGCACGGAGTACTGCTTGCCCTGCCACTCACCGGCGGCCAGCGGCGCGGCGTTGAAGTCGTCCCAGTCGTAGTCGGACTTGGTGAACGCGCCCAGGTCGCCCTTGAGGTCGGCCAGGCCGCCGGTCTTCGCCAGCTGCGGGATCCACGGGTCGTCGGCGACGACGATGTCGTACGTCGGCTCCGGGGCGGTCAGCTCCAGCATCTCCTTGGCGAGCAGGTCGCCGTAGGGCACGCCGTCGATGGTGACCTTGATGTTCGGGTATGCCTTGTTGAACTCCGGCACCATCTGTTCCTGCCACTGCCGCGCGAACGCGTCGTTGGCGATCATCCGGATGGAGACCGGCTTCTCGGCGGTGCCCACACCGCCGCCGGTGATGCTGTCGTCGTCACCGGAGCCGCAGGCCGCGAGGGACATCGCGACCGTGGCGGCCAGGCCGCCCGCCAGGAGCGCTCTACGGGTCGTGCCGCGCAGTGCGCGGAAAGGGCTGTGCACAGGTAACCCCTCTCAGGGGAATGGTTCGTCGGTGGAGGATCGGGTGTTGCCGCCCGGCTGTCGCCTACTGGGAGCTGTCGCCTACCGGGACACGTCGACGGCGATCTTCACGACGTCGCTCCCATGCAGTCGATTGCCGGTGCTGATCGAACGCAGGGCCAGTTCCACGTCCCGCAACGGGACGCGGTGCGAGACCACCCGGGCGCAGGACGGGCCGCCCCGCTCGAGGATCTCCAGGGCGCGCAGGTAACGCGCCTGCATGTCCGGACCGGCACCGTAGACGCCGGTGATGGTGACGTCCCGCCGGACCAGATCGCTGTAGGGGTTGAACGCGATCGGCCCGCGATCGGTGAAGTTGCCCAGCTCGGCGAGGGTGCCGCCGTCTGCGACGTAGCCGATCGCCTCGGCGAAACCGGCCGGGGAGCCGCTGCAGCCGAGCACGGCGGTGGCTCCGGTCCCGCCGAGCACGTCCCGTACGGCCGCGTGCCGCGGCGCGCCGGGGTCGAGCGTGCCGATGTCGACCGCCGAATCGGCCCCCAGCTCGGCGGCGAGGGCGAGGCGGCTGGCGTTGCTGTCGACGGCGACCACCCGAGTGGCTCCGGCGGCCCGCGCGGCGGCGACGACCATCAGGCCGATGGCGCCCACGCCCTGCACCACCACGGTGGAGCCGAGCCCGACGCCGGCCCGGTGGATGCCGTGCAGGGCCACCGACATGGGTTCGGCGAGGATCGCGACCTCGGGCGGCAGTTCGGTGCGGTAGAAGACCGTCCAGGGGTTGGCCAGGTGCAGGTACTCGGCGAACCCACCGCTGAGCGCCGCTCCGAGGTCGACCGGCGACTTGAATCCGTACGACGGGGGACGTCGCCGGCACTGCCCGGGGCGGCGCAGCACCACGCACTCGTAGCAGGTGCCACAACTGGCCGCGGGGAACACCCCGACCCGGTCGCCGACGGTGACCGGCCGGCCGGCGAAGTCCCGGTCCAGGCCGGGGCCGAGCGCGGCGATGGTGCCGACGGTCTCGTGGCCCAGCAGGACGGGGAAGGTGATGCTGGGCAGGCGGCCGTGGAAGACGTGGGCGTCGGTGCCGCAGATGCCACACAGCTCGACCCGGATCACCGCCTCGCCCGGGCCCGGCGCGGGCACCGGGTACTCACGGATCTCCACTGGCCCGTCGGGGCCGGTGACGATCGCCGCGCGGGAGGTCGCCATCACCATCGCCTGCACCTCTCCAGCCGGTTTCTACATTCTGGATTCAATAGAATGTGGGAACCGTAACGTGCCGGCAATCAACTGTCCAGAGCTGGCAGCAACGCGATCGGGGCCTGATCTGCGGCGGAACGACGGAGGTGGACGCCGCGCAACGCTTCGACCACTTTCCGTCAGGCTCCGCGCGCCAGACCGACGCCGCTCGACCGGCACCATCCCGGCCGACTGCTGCCGGCCCGGATTCGGCTTGTCGACGGCCCTGCGGTCCCCTACTCTTCCGTCAGCACCTCCCGGTGCGCAGGCAACGGCTACTTCCGCTTCCAACGGGGAGACGCGGGTTCGAATCCCGCCACCGCTTCGGCGGTGTCGACCAGCGGCCCAGGTCACCTTGGCCCGCAAGGGCCAGTCGCCGTCGCCGATTCGATCTCGGGAGGCGCGACCACACCGCACACCCGGTGCGCAGGCAACGGTTACTTCACGGATCCGCGGGTTGGGGGTTCGAGTCCCTCGCACGCCCTGGCGTGCTAGCTCAACCGGACAGAGCAGCGGACATGTCCGTCGCCGACTTCCGATCTCGGGTATGCGGTGCGGTGGCGTCCTCTCCTCCTCGACCGCCATGGGGGACGCGATGGCCAGGTTCAACGTCAGGCCACGCCACAGCCGGCCCGAGACCGACGAGGTCGTGACCGCCGAGGGAGCGCCGGGTTTCGCGCGCGAGCAGCGGGCCGAGCTGTTCCTGCTCGCGGTGTCCAACATGGTCGGCGAGGACACCTTCTACGAGGCCGCCGCCGACCGCGACGCCCGGTTCCGTGAGCTGGTCGCCGCCGTCGCGGTCGCCGACCCCGACTGGTTCGCCCGGTTCGTGCCGTGGCTGCGCACCGGCGCGATGCTGCGCTCGGCGTCCGTGGTGGCCGCGCTGGAAGGTGCCCGGGCGCAGGTCGCTGCCGGCGTGCCGGGTTCCCGGGCGGTCGTGGGGTCGGCGTTGCAGCGCGCCGACGAGCCGGGTGAGGCGCTGGCGTACTGGCTGGGCCGGCACGGCCGGGCCCTGCCGAAGCCGGTCAAGCGGGGCGTCGCGGATGCCGTCGTGCGGCTCTACCACGAGCGCAGCCTGCTCAAGTACGACTCCGACGGCAGTGCGGTGCGGTTCGGTGACGTCATCGACCTGACCCATCCGGTCGCGCGGAACGACCGGCAGGGTGACCTGTTCCGGCACGCCCTCGACCGGCGCCACAAGCGCGACAACCCGCTCCCGGAGTCGCTGACCGTGCTGGCGGCCCGGGCCGAGCTGACGGCCCTGCCGGTGCAGCGGCGGCGGGAGGTCACCGACCCGGCGGTGCTCGGCGCGGCCGGGATGACGTGGGAGGCCCTGGCCGGCTGGCGGCAGACCACCATGGACGCCGCCGCGTGGGAGGCGGTCATCCCGACCATGGGCTACCTGGCGCTGCTGCGCAACCTGCGCAACTTCGACCAGGCCGGGGTCGGCGACGCGGTCGCCGAGGTGGTGGCGGCGAAGCTGTCCGACCCGGGCGAGGTCGCGCGCTCGCGCGTGCTGCCGATGCGTTTCCTGTCGGCCTACAACGCGGCGCCGAGCCTGCGGTGGGCGTACCCGCTGGAGCGGGCGTTGCAGCAGACGCTGGCGAACGTGCCCGCCCTGGACGGACGTACCCTGATCATGATCGACACCTCGGGGTCGATGAACAGCACGTTCAGCCGGGACGGCACCCTGCGCTGCTGGGACGCCGCCACCGTGTTCGGCCTCGCGTTGGCCGCCCGCGCCCGGCACGCGACGGTGGTGTCGTTCTCCACCGCCAGCCGGGTGTTCCCGGCCGTGGCGGGCGAGTCGGTGCTCGCGGCGGTGCGACGGTTCAGGGACGGCGGCTACTTCTACGGCGGCGGCACCGAGACCGAGCAGGCGGTACGCAGACACTACGACGGGCACGACCGGGTGGTCATCCTCACCGACGAGCAGGCGCACGAGCACGGCGCACCCGACGTCGCGCACGCGGTGCCGGCACACGTGCCGACGTACACCTGGAACCTGGCCGGCTACCGGGTCGGGCACACGCCGGCCGTCGGCAACCGGCACACGTTCGGCGGTCTGTCCGACGCAGCGTTCGCGATGATCCCCCTCATCGAGGCCGGGTCCCGCGACCAGTGGCCGTTCTGAGCGGTTCCGGAACGACGGCGGCCCTGGTCGATCGCCGGGATCGACCGGGGCCTCCGGTGCGGACGCGACGCTCTCACAATTGGCCCGGAGAGCGCGCTCGCCCGCACCGGCGGCGGCCGGCCCAGCTCATCCCCCCGTGGCGACCGACGCGATGGCGGCGTGCGGCCGACGGGTACCGTCGCCGGGCCGGTGCAGGCGCTCGGCCTCCGTAAAGCCGGCGCGCGCCAGCCGCGCGGAGAACTCGTCGACGGGCGAAGGCGAGGTCGTCGGGATGCACCTGCCGGGTCGTCCCGAACAGCCCGATGTAGAGCTCCGCGGCGGACACGTACGCCTGCCGAACCTGTTGCATGTCCACCGCCCGACCCTATGCCGAATTGACAGCGCTATGGCCAGCAGTACGCACCCGTCTCCTGGCTGCTCGCCCTGGCGTGCGCGGTCCTGCTCGCCGTCGCCGCGCTCGCCGCCGTCACCGGCCCTGTCCGCCGCCCGACGCCCGGCCGCGGACGCCTCCGCTCCACCCGACGTGACCGCCCTCGACGGCCCACCGCACCCAGCTGAGCTACAACGATCTGATGAGAACAACGCCGACCCTCGTCGTCGTCAGCGGACCGTCGGGAGCTGGCAAGACGACCCTCGCCCACCTGCTCGCCCGGCGGATCGGCTGCCCGGCGATCTGCCGGGACGAGATCAAGGAGGGCATGGTCCACGCCGCCGGGGACTTCGTCGCCACGCCGACCGACGAGCTGAGCCTGCGGACCCTGCCCACGTTCTTCGAGGTGCTGCGGCTGCTGTTGACCGCGGGTGTCACCACGGTCGCCGAGGCGGCCTTCCAGGACCGTCTGTGGCGCCCAGGCCTGCTGCCGTTGACCGGGATCGCCGACGTCCGGGTGGTGCACTGCCGGGTCGACGCACAGGCGGCCTTCGACCGCGTCCGCCGACGGCAGCACGAGAACGCGATCCGGCGGGCCCACGCCGACGCGTACCTCGGCGACCGGCAGACCCACGCCCTCGGTCACCGGGGCTTCCAGCCCATCCGGCTCGCCGTGCCCGAGATCGAGGTGGACACCGGCGACGGCTACCGCCCCGGGCTCGACGAGATCGTCGCCTTCGTCAACGCCGGGCGATGAGCCCGCTGCCACGCACCCGACGACGCCGCCTCGCGGTGGTGGTGCGCGTCGGCGGTCACGAGTCGATGAGCCCTTCGGCCAGCAGATCGGCCCACAGCGCGTCGGGCACCGGCGTGGAGGCGAGGCGCACGTTGCGGTCGACCTGTTCGGCGTTGCGCGCGCCGAGCACCAGGGAGACGACGGCGGGATGCCGCGCCACGAAGGCCATCGCCGCCTGCGGCAGGGCCACCCCGTGCGCGCGGCACACCTGCGCGATCCGCACCGCCCTGGCGTACGTCGCGTCCGGCACCGGCCCGTAGTCGTAGTTCCGGCCCGGTGGTTCGGTGGCGAGGATGCCGCTGTTGAAGACTCCGGCGGCGAGCACCGCGACCGCCCGCTCCCGGCACCGGGGCAGCAGCGTCCGCGCCGCCGACTGGTCCAGCAGGGTGTAACGGCCGGCGAGCATCACGGTGTCGATGTCGGTGTCGGTGACGAACCGCTCCAGCATCTGCCACTGGTTCATGCCGACGCCGATCGCTCCCACCACGCCCTGGTCGCGCAGCTCGTGCAGGGCCGGATACGCCTCGTCGACCGCCTGCCGCCAGTGGTCGTCCGGATCGTGGATCAGCACCACGTCCACCCGGTCGAGGCCCAGCCGGACGAGGCTGGACTCCAGCGACCGGCGTACCCCGTCGGCGCTGAAGTCCCACCGACGCGCGTGGTCGGCGGGCACGTCGAACCCGCCGGCGTCGTCGCGCAGGTGTGCGGTCTGCGGCGACGGCACCAGGATCCGGCCGACCTTCGTGGAGACCGTGAACTCCGCGCGGGGCCGGCCCGCCAGCACCCTGCCGAGCCGGCGCTCCGACAGGCCGAGGCCGTAGTGCGGGGCGGTGTCGTAGTAGCGGACACCGGCCTGCCACGCGGCCTCGACCGCCCGGCGGGCCGTGTCGTCGTCGACCGCCTGGTACAGGTTGCCGATGCCGGCCGCGCCGAACCCGACCGTGGTGACCGGGGCCGGCGAGCGCCCCAGGCGGGTGGTCTTCATGGTGCCTCCTCGGTGCCGGGGCGGGGGTGGGTTCTCGGCGGGGTGCCGCCGGTCGCGGTCGGTCGGAGGCGGAGCCCGTGCACGCCACCGTCGACCGCGAGCACCGTCCCGGTGGTGGAAGCCGCCAGCGGGCTGGCCAGGTAGCAGATCGCGGCGGCGACCTCGGCGGCGGAGACCAGCCGCCCCATGGGTTGGCGGGCCTCCAGGGCGGCGAGCTCGGCGGCCGGGTCGGCGGCGGAGTCGAGCAGCCTGCGCACCCAGGGGGTGTCGGCGGTGCCCGGGTTGACGCAGTTGACCCTGATCCCCTCCGCGACGTGGTCGGCGGCCATGGCGAGGGTCAACGCCTGCACGGCGCCCTTCGTCGCGCTGTAGAGCGCCCGGTCCGGCAGACCCACCGTCGCCGCGATGGAGCAGGTGTTGACGACGACCGCGCCGGCGGAGGCCCGTAGGTGGGGCAGGGCCGCCCGGGTGACCCGGACGATGCCCACCACGTTGACGTCGAAGACCCGGTGCCACTCGTCGGCCGGGTTCGCCTCGACGGACCCCTGCGCCCCGACGCCGGCGTTGTTGACCAGGATGTCGATGCCGCCGAGGTGGTGGGCCGCGACGGCGACGGCGTCAGTCACCGACGTGTCGCTCGTGACGTCGCAGCGCAGGCCGTGCAGCGGGGCCGGCACCCCGAACGGGTCCAGGTCGAGGCAGACGACGGCCGCGCCCCGCTCGGCGAGCATGCGGGCGGTGGCCAGGCCGATGCCGGAGCCACCGCCGGTCACCACCGCGGTCAGTCCGGTGAACTCGCTGGTCATGACTCCCCCAATTCCACGCGGACGGGACCGGGCCGTCGGGCGGCCTAGATCGGAAAGCGGCCGTGGCGCCATTGCCAGTGGCGGCCGGCCTTCAGGTGGTCGACGACCGCGCGCTGGAGCGCGGTGCGGCGCGGCAGCCGGTCGAGCGGCGTGGCCAGGGTGCGGAACACGTACCGCCGCACCTCGACATCGGCGTCCAGCCCTTCCGGCTCCTCGTAGGGCTCCAGCTCGAACCTCCGCTGGAACCGCACGATGTTGGAGTCCTCGGGCAGGTATTCCCGCAGCTGCGGGTCGAGCAGCCACGAGCCGCAGACGAACGCCGTGTAGTGCTCGTCGGGAAAGTGGCGCGGGAAGAACGCAAGGGCCTCGTCGAGCGACGCCGCGACCGCCTCCGGGGTCAACGGCCCCGAGTCGGGAATGTGCAGGCCGATGTCGCCGTCGCCGCGGTGGTGCTGCAGCCGGCCCAGCTCGTAGACGCCGCCGCGCGCGTGCAGCGTCAGCCAGCTCTGCATGACCGGCCAGCCCTCGCCGTGCATCCGCCGGTCGATCGCGAGGTTGCGACCCAGGTCCGCGAGAGTCACCCACGACACGGCATCGGCGATGCCGTGGGCGCGGTGGTAACCCCGGACGACGTCGACCAGGGCCAGGTACGCGTACACGTAGAGATGCCGCCAGGCGGGGCCCCGGCCGCGCGGCAGCTCCGGGCCGGGCGACAGCCAGCCGTGGCCGCCGAGGTCGGCGCGCACCAGGGCGATCGAGCGGTCCAGCAGCCAGCGCAGCTCCGGAGTCCACAACGGGGAGTCGTCGTCGGGCCAGCCCAACATGATCTCGGCGGCGTCGTCCGGGGGCACCGCGAGCCGGTCGAGGATCGCGGGCGCGTCGCCCTTGGCAGGCAGCGGAGCCGACGGCCGGTCCCCAGCGAGCCGATGCACGCGCTCGACGTCCTCGACGGGTACCCCGAGCCGGGCGGCAATGTCGTCGGAATCCACGCCGACGACGCTACCGGCAGGTGGGGCGCCGCAACAGGCCGGCGCACGATGACCAGCAGTCGATCGGGGCCGGCAGCGGTGGACGAACCGGAGCCGGGCGGGACGGGCACGTACCGGTCAGCGCCGGTGCGTCGCCGGGTCGAAGCGGGCGACGAAACGCCGCTGCCACGGCGTCTCGACGGCCCGGGGCAGGTAGTGCTCGCGGACGTAGGCGACGGCCTCCGCCGGGGGCACGCCATCGAGGATCGCCAGGCACGACAGTGCCGTCCCGGTACGCCCGAAGCCTCCGCCGCAGGCCACCTCGACCCGTTGCGTCGCGGCCCGGCCCAGCACCTCGCGCAGGGCGGCCACGAAGTCCGCGCGGTCGGCCGGCAGCCAGAAGTCCCGACAGCGGACCCACCGGCTCTCCCACGTCACCGGCTCCGGCGGGGCGCCCACCAGGTAGACCCCGAACTGCGGCTCGGGCCCGTCCGGCAGCGGATCCCGCAGGCCACGGCCGCGCACCAGCCGCCCGGACGGCAGCCGCATGACACCCGCTGCCTTCGGCTGCCAGCCGGCTTCGGTCATTCGCCACACCCTCCCCGCTGCCGGCGTCAGCGCCGGACGCCACCCGGCCGGCCTCGGCCGGTGCCGAAGGCCCGGTGACCGACGCGGGGAGCCTGCACCACCGGGGAGCTGCCCGCCCCGGGGCGGAAGTTCCGCGCCGCGTCGGCAACCATCTCCTCGGGATCGCCACCGAGTGCCTGCCGGATGTGCTGCGGGACCGCCTCGGACGTCGCCATCGCCATCCGCACCTGCACCGAGCGGTCGTCGACCAGGCGTCGCAGATCCGCCTCGGTCAACTCGACCGCGAGCACCAGCGCGACGCGGACGTCCGCCACGGGGTCCTGGGCGAGCGCGCTGCGTTGGGCGGTGGTGGTCCGCGGGTTGCGGGCGAGCCCCTTGCGTACGCGCGCGGTGCGATCGGCCATCAGGGCGGAGATCACATCGGGGTCGTGGGTGTGGGTGGCGAGCCGTTCCCGAACCTCGGGTGAGACGTCGTCGACCAGCCGCGCGGCCAGCTCGGGCTCCAGTTCGCGCGACTCGGCGAGGAGACCGCGAAGCTCCTTGTCGGGGGCCTGCGCCATCACCCGGCGAACCGACTCGTCGCAGGCCGGGTTGCCGGCGACCGCCCAGCGGATCCACCGGTCGGCGTCCTTGACGAGTCGCAGGAGGTTGCCGATCGAGGTCGAGGGGTTTCTCGCCACGGCCTCCCGGACGTCGCGATCATGGTCGCGGGTCAGCGGCCGCAGTGCCTGCGCGGGCGCGTCGGTGCGACTCGCGACCGTCCTACGGACCCGGGGCGACGGGTCGGACGCCAGGTCGATGAGGGTCAGCTGGGGCGTTGCCGGGTCCTGGGCGAGGGCGAGCCGCGCATCGGCACCGTCGTCCTCCGCACCGTCCGCGGCGGCACCCGACCCACTGCGACGGTTGGGCCCGCCGACATCCTGCTGGTTCCCCATGGGCGCCATCATGTCACGAGCCCGCGCGGGCACGAAGTTCGTCGGCCGAGCCCCACCGGGTGGCCTCTTCAGAAACCGGTCCCGGGTTCCCAGGAATGCGCTGTGCGCGGCGCGACGCCACGGCGCGAGTTCGGGGTGTCGATCTCGGCCCAACGGGTGTCGTCGACGCGGAGGGCCACGTCGACGTCTGGCAGGGCCTCGATCAGGCGCATCCGCTGGTCCTCGCTCGGGTGGGTGCTCCACGGAGACCGCCAACAACCAGGCCTCACCGGACGACGTACCGGCTGGACGCCCCTGCGGGTCGGCAAGCAGCTGCTCGTGCGTCGACCGGTCGAGCTCCAGCCCCCGCCGGAACCCCCATCGGCCGATCATCCTGGTGCCACGCCAGGGCGCCAGGGCCGGGCCGTACACGTCCAGGTTCCACAGGCAGGCAGGGCACCAGGAGAGCGTGCCCATGTCCAGCGGGCCCAGGTCGTGGGCGCGGGCCGGACACCTGCTCGGCATCGTCGGCATCGTCGGCACGACGCTGGAGTTCATGGCGCCGCACGCGCGCACCAGACGCCCTTTCGAACGGCCGTGCCGTGCGCGCCACCACGCCCTCGGGACCTGGCGTGATCGTTCAAGACCGGCCGGCGGTGGCCGACATAGTGTCCACCTGAAGATCGCAGCGGGCAGGAGGGCCGGTGGACGAGTTCGCAAGCGGGGTCCTCGTCGCCACGGTACGGCGCGCGCTCGCCGAGGAAGGAATCGCGGCGGCGGTGGACACCCCCGGTGGGGCACTGGTGCCGCTCGACGTCAAGCGTCGGCTCCTGGCCGGCATAGCCGAGACCCACGGGCTGCTGCCGCTGCTCCGCGTGGGCCACCTCCTGTTCCGGCTTCCGCCCGACCCGGCCATGTCGGCGCTCGTGGCCGCCGACTCTCCCACGGAACTGTTCGAGCGGTGGAGCCGGCTGGAGTCGTTCGTCCACTCGCGGCACCGGGTCGTGGTGCGGGAGACGGGCGCGGCCCATCTCGTCGCCGAACATGTCGGGCCGCCGGGGTCGCCGCCCGAGCCGGGCGAGAACGCCCTGATCCTGGGCGTCCTGGCCGCGTTGTTGACGGCGATCGGCGCACGTGGCGTCACGGTCGCCCTTGCACCGGACCCTGCGCTGATCGTGTGCGCCGACGGTGTCTTCACCGCCCCGCCGCCGGGTCGTGCGACCGGGCGCTGGCACTTCTCCTGGTCGTCGCTGACGCCGGCGATACCGGTGGCCGGACCTGTTCGCGGCCATGACGTCGCTTCGCACGCTCGCTGCCTGCTCGTCGGCGACCCCGCGCGCCGCTGGACCCTTGCCGCTCTGGCGGCCGGCCTCGGCACGTCGCCGCGCAGCCTACAGCGCCAGCTCCAGGCCGAGGGGGGATTCAGCACCCTGCTCGCGGCCACGCGGGCGGAGGCCGCCGCAGCGCTCCTCATGAACACCGAGCATCCGCTCGGCATGATCGGCTTCGTCTGCGGCTACGCCGACCAACCGCACTTCTGCCGCGGGTTCAAGCGCCGTACCGCCATGACACCCGCCGCGTACCGCTCGGCGTTTCGCCGCCCGTGTCCGCGAGAGCCGGGAAGACCACACGTCGGTCACCTCACTGACCACCGGACAGAACAGGTAAGAGCATGAAGCTCGCAGGTACGACCGCTCTCGTCACGGGCGCCGCACGCGGCATCGGCCGAGAGTTCAGCCGACAGCTGGTGGAGCGCGGTGCGCACGTGGTGGCCGTCGGGCGCGATCGCGACAACCTGGCGGCCCTGACGGCCGAGCACGGCGACCGGGTCAGTCCCTGGCCGGTCGATCTCGCCGAGCCGGGCGCCGTGGATGCCTTCGTCGGCGAGGTCGCCGAATGCCATCCCACCCTCTCGGTGGTGATCAACAATGCTGGCGTGCAGACGCTCACCAACTTCTTCGCTGACGACCCGCATCGCCTGCGGCCGGCCCTGCGCCGCGAGGCGGCGGTGAACTTCGACGCCGTCGTCACGCTCTCGACGGGCCTGCTGCCGCAGCTGCGCCGGCAACCCGCCTCCGCCATCGTCAACATCACGACCGGCCTGGCGCTCGCGCCGAAGCGGTCGGCGCCCGTGTACTGCGCCACCAAGGCGGGCGTGCGGGCCTTCACCCGAGCGCTTCGGTACCAATGTCAGGATCTCGCCCCACAGGTACGGGTGGTCGACGCGGTCATGGCACTGGTCGACACGGACATGACTCGTGGCCGGGGCCGTGGGAAGATCGGCGCGGCCCACGCGGCGACGGCGGTGCTCGACGGTGTTTGCAGCGGCCGCGACGAGATCTATGTCGGCAACACCAAGCTCCTGCGCATGATGATGCGGCTCTCGCCCACTCTCGGCTATCGCCTCCTCCGCAACAACTGACCGGACAAGCCGGACGATGGCCGGTACGTGGCGGACTCAGCCGGTGGCTGCCATCGCGGCTCGCCGACAGTCCCGGCTGTCCTCGTCGAACGCGACGAGTCGCAGCACAACGGGCAGGGGCTGGTCAGCTCCCTGCCCGTCCACGCCGAGCCGATCGGGCCGGCGTCACGCCGGCTGGCCCCAGACGACGGCGATGCTGCCGAGGTCGGCCGGGGAGTACCGGACCGCCACCGCGCCGCCCGGTCGGAGCTGGCCGAGGTGCGCCAGCGGCACCAGGCCGGTGTGCGTGGCGGGGAAGGGCGGCCGGTCGTCGGGGGTGACCATGAGCTGGATCTCGACGAGGGGCGCGTGGTTGACGTACCCCCCGGTCTCGCGGAGTCCGACGATCGTGGCTGTCGCCGGCGCGCCGGTCGTGGCGAGGTGGGCTGCATGTCGCCGCGAATCCGGGCGTTCCAGCCGGCGACCGCCGCCGGCCAGCTGGCCGGGTCGACGCCGATCGTCGCCGCGTGCTGGGCCATGCCGGCCTCGTCGAGGCCGCGCGTGGCGGCGGCCTCGACACCCGGGCGTACATCTCCAGGCCGACCCCTTCGATCGGCGCGAGCCGCGGGTCGCCCGGCGGTACGTCGGCCGGCTGCGGCACCGCCACGTTGCCGAAGCCGGCGACCCCACCGCCGAAGCCGGCGCCGAAACCGCCGGCGGCCTGGGCCGCCTGCTGCTGCGGGGCGCGCGCCTCGGAGATCATCGCGGGAGCCGCCTCGACGACGTTCTTCATGTCCTTGAGCTGCTTGAACAGTCCCATTGCCGGGTTCCTCCTTGTCGGGGCCGGCTCGTGCCGGCGCTGGAACCAGTTCACGCCACGGCGCGGCCCGGCACCTGAGTAGGCGCTACTCATCCCTTGCGCAGGCTGCTGCTCAGCCCGCCGTGCCGACGCACACCCCCTAGAGCTTCCTAGGACAGATCCCGCCGGGGGCGCAGGAAGCGGTCGTCGTGGCTGACCACGACGAACGCCCCCCGGTACGACACCAGCGCGCTCTCCATCTGCGCCACGCTGGCCAGGTCGAGGTTGTTGGTGGGCTCTTCGAGCAGCAGCAGCTGCGGTGCCGGCTCGGCGTTCAGGATGCAGGCCAGCGTGGCGCGCAGCCGTTCGCCGCCGGACAGCGCGCCGACCGGCAGGTGGGCGCGGGCAGCGCGGAACAGGAAGCGGGCCAGCAGGTTCATCCGTTCCGCCTCGGCCCTCGCCGGCGCGAAGGCGGCCAGGTTCTCGGCGACCGTCCGGTCCGGGTCGAGCAGATCGAGGCGCTGCGACAGGTACGCCACCCGGCTCTGCGCCCGCGCCGCGACGCCGGAAACCGGTTCCTGGTGGTCACCGATCGGGTGGCCGGCGCCGTGCAGTGCCTCAGCTCGCCGGGGGCGCGGTGCTCTGTCGGACCGTGAGGGTCGTCGCCAGTTCCAGTCGCAGCTGGGCGTTGCGTTCGCCCCGCCCGAGGGCGAGCGCCAACTCGGTGGCGGTCGCCGCCATCTCGATCAGCGGCTGGTGGACGGTGGTCAGCGGGGGTTCGATCAGTGCGGCCAGCGGCAGATCGTCGAAGCCCACCACGCTGAGGTCGGCGGGAATCCGCAGCCCCTGCGCCCGTGCGGCCTGGTACACGCCGAGGGCCTGCTGATCGTTGCAGGCGAAGATCGCCGTGGGTCGGTCGGGCCGGTCCAGCAGGTCGAGCGCGGCGGACCGGCCGTCGACGTGGTTCAGCCCGGTGTGGACGACCAGGCCGGGCTCCGCCGGCAGACCGGACGCGTCGATGGCGGCCCGGTAACCGTCCAGCCGGGCCCGGCAGCACAGGATGCGCTCCGGGCCTCCGATCATCGCGATGCGTCGGTGGCCCAGCTCGATCAGGTGGCGGGTGGCGGACCGGCCGCCGGCCCAGTTCGTCGCTCCGACGAAGGGAACGTCGTCGGGCAGCTCGGTGGTGGGGTCGAAGACCACGAACGGGATACCGCGGGCGCGTAGCTGGTCGTGCTGCTCCTCGCCCAGCTGGGCCACCACCACCAGACAGTCCGGACGGCGGGCGAGGGTGTCGTCGATCCAGTAACGGATCGCGTTGCGCTGCGGGCCGAACTCGGTCAGGACGACTCCGACCCGCTGCTTCCGGGCGGCCTGCTCGACGCCTCGGATGATCTGCAGGCCCCACATGTCCTCGATCTCGTCGAAGACGAGCTCCATCGTGTTGCTCCGGGTGGTCGGCGCGGACCTGCGATATCCGTGCTGGTTGATGGCCGCCTCCACCCGGGCCCGGGTGTCGGCGGCGACGCCGGACCGCCCGTTGATCACCTTCGACACGGTCGGGATCGACACTCCTGCCGATTCGGCGATGACGGCGATCGTCACCGGCCTGGTCGGGTCAGCGACCGATCCCGGGTCGCCGACCGGCTCACCCGACTCGGCGTGCGTCAACCCGGCCTCCTCCTGGAGCGCTCCCGCGATGGCCGCGGGCCACGACAGCCCTGCCGCATGGCGGGCCACCAGCGTCGTTCCGCGCGCAAGGATAACCGTTCGGTCGCCGCCCGGTGGGCGCGACGACTTTCCGTACCCGGTCCGACAGTTTCCAAAGTGGATCACGACTTTCCGGGGGAGCCCGGTCCGGCAGACCCCGGGAACTGCCGGTTGCCAGCCGCCGCCCCACCCAGGCACGAGATTCATTGACGGGCATCAGCGCTTCACGTAACGTCGGACCAGAAACTTTCGGCCTCGCAGGACCGATCGTTTCCCTTCGGGAGCCGTGAAGGTCTCGGCGGACGCCCGGGCAGCGTCCGCACACTCCGCATTCCCCGGCCGCGCGGTAGGGCAGCGACGTCCGCCCGCGCGGCCCTCGGGCACCCCCTCAAGCAAAAGAGCACGGAGTGGCAGGACCAGGCCCTGGATGCCCCGGCCCCATCGGGACGGCA
The DNA here is from genome assembly GCF_042670805.1 of Micromonospora sp. NPDC057141. Taxonomy (NCBI): domain Bacteria; kingdom Bacillati; phylum Actinomycetota; class Actinomycetes; order Micromonosporales; family Micromonosporaceae; genus Micromonospora; species Micromonospora sp. NPDC057141. The sequence goes on from NZ_JBHUVA010000021.1 coordinate 77,063, forward strand.
CGGGCCGGCGAGACGTCCAGCCCCACCCCGACAAGCGCCACCACGGCGAGGAGTCCCTGATGAGTTCGCAACACCTCGGAAAGACGCGACGGCGGATCGGCCTGGTCGCCGCCGCAGTCGCCACGCTGATGACGGCGGGCACGATGGTCGCCGGCAACGCCCAGGCAGCCGCCGGCTGCCAGGTGACGTACGCGGTGCCGTCCCAGTGGCAGGGCGGGTTCACCGCCGACGTGAAGGTCACCAACCTCGGCGACGCGATCAACGGCTGGAGCCTGGGCTGGACGTTCCCGTCCGGCCAGCGGGTCACCCAGGCGTGGAACGCGACGGTCACCTCGTCGGGTGACCAGGTCACCGCGAAGAACATGAGCTACAACGCGGCGATCGCCACGAACGCCACGGTCTCCTTCGGCTTCAACGGCTCGTGGTCGGGCAGCAACACCGCGCCGACCTCGTTCACCCTCAACGGTGTCACCTGCACCGGGAGCGTGGGCGGCACGCCGACCCCGACGCCCACCCCTCCCCCGTCCCCGACGCCCACGACCTCGCCGTCGCCCTCCCCGGGTGGGGATGCGATGGCCACCGTCGCGGCGATGCAACCCGGGTGGAACCTGGGCAACACCTACGACGCCATCCCCGACGAGACCGCCTGGGGCAACCCGCCGGTGACCCAGGCCCTGCTGCACCAGATCCGTTCGCAGGGCTACCGCAGCATCCGGATCCCGGTGACCTGGAGCAACCACCACGGGCCGGCACCGACGTACACGCTCGACCCGGCCTGGTTGAGCAAGGTCCGGCAGGTCGTCGACTGGTCGCTGGCGGAGGGCCTCTACGTGTTGGTCAACCTGCACCACGACTCCTGGCAGTGGATCAACACCTATCCCGGTGACCGCACGAACGTGATGAACCGGTACACCGCGCTGTGGACGCAGCTCGCCACCACCTTCCGCGACTACTCGTCGAAGCTGACGTTCGAGAGCATCAACGAGCCGCAGTTCGCCGGCACGTCCGGTGACGCCCAGAGCGACGAGGTGCTGCGCGAGCTGAACCTCGCGTTCGTTCGCCTGATGCGCCAGTCCGGTGGGAACAACGCCACCCGGCTGCTCGTGCTGCCCACCCTCTACACGAACTCCAACCAGGCGCAGCTCGACGCGCTGACGACCACGATCGACCAGCTCGGGGACAAGAACATCGCCGCGACCGTCCACTTCTACGGCTGGTGGCCGTTCAGCGTCAACATCGCCGGCGGCACCCGCTACGACAGCAACGTCGAGCAGGACATCGTCGACGGCTTCGACCGCGTCCATCAGACGTTCGTCTCCCGGAACATCCCGGTGATCATCGGCGAGTGGGCGCTGCTCAGCTACGACTACACCCGGCCCGGCATCATCGAACGCGGCGAACTGCTCAAGTTCTTCGAGGCCGTCGGCTACCACACCCGGATCCGCAAGCTCACCACCATGCTCTGGGACGCGGGCTCGTTCCTCAACCGCAACACGCTGCAATGGCGGGACCAGGGCATCTACGAGATGATGAAAGCCAGCCTGGCCACCCGCTCCGCCACCGCGTCCTCGGACCAGGTCTACCTGCCCCGCACCGGCACCATCACCAGCAAGACGCTCACCCTGAACCTCAACGGGGCCACGTTCCAGGGCCTGCGGCAGGGCGGCACCAACCTGGTCAACGGCACCGACTACACCGTCTCCGGCAACACCCTCACCCTGACCGCCTCGGCCCTGACCCGGCTGGTCGGCAACCGCGCCTACGGCGTCAACGCCACCATCGAGGCCTACTTCTCGCAGGGCGTGCCGTGGCAGATCAGCATCATCACCTTCGACCCACCGACCCAGGCGGCGGCCACCGGAACGACCAGCTCGTTCACCATCCCCACCCAGTTCCGCGGTGACCAGCTCGCCACCATGGAGGCCAAGTACGCCGACGGCAGCCCCGCCGGCCCGGCCAACTGGACCTCCTACAAGGAGTTCTGGTCCAACTTCCAGCCCGACTACAGCGCGAACACGATCATCCTGAAGCCCGAGTTCTTCGCCGAGGTCAACGACGGCCCGGTCACGCTGACGTTCCACTTCTGGAGCGGCACGAAGATCACGTACCAGTTGACCAAGTCCGGAACCTCGGTCACCGGCGGACCCGCCTGACCTGACCACGGTAGGAGACGGGCCCGGAGCCACCTGGCGCCGGGCCCGTCGCGTCGAGGAACAGCGCGAGGCAGACGGGCCCGGCCCGGCGTGTGCGCGGTCAGCGCAGTCCGGCGAACAGGTCGTCCTCGGGCGTCGGCGCGCCGGTGGTGTCACGGACCCGGACGAAGGTCTCCATGCCCATCAGCTCGGTGAAGCGTTCCCGGCCGAGTTGCAGGAAGAAGATGCTCTCGGCCTGACTGGCGTGGGTGGCCAGCGACTCGAACTTCTGCGCGCCGTAGCCGCTCGTGTCCACCCAGGTGGTGATCTCCTCGTCGGGCAGGCCCAGCTGCGGCAGCTCCGACTCCCCGCCCGGCTCGGGAAACTCGACGCCCAGCTCCTTCATGACGCGGCCCAACTCCTGGAACGCGCTGTGCGGCACGGTGGTCCAGTAGACCTTCGCGGGGATGTCCGTCCGCTCGGCGGCGGCCATCGTGATGCGATGCGCCTGGATGTGGTCCGGATGGCCGTAGAAGCCGTTCTCGTCGTAGGTGACGACGACGTCGGGCCGGTAGCGCCGCATCAACTCGGCCAGCCGGTCGGCCGCCTCCGCCACCGGCGTGTTCCAGAACGCGCCGGGCGCGTCGTTGGTCGCCCAACCCATCATCCCCGAGTCGGCATAGTCGAGCGTCTCCAGGTGCGTGACCTGCAACGCCTCGCAACTGGCCGCCAACTCGGCCCGGCGCATCGCCGCCACGGCCTCCGGGTCGTGCCCCTCATCGCCCGGCTTGACCCCGCCGGCCCCGTCCCCGCACCGCCCGTCCGTGCAGGTGACGAGCACCGTCGTGATCCCCTCCGCCGCATACCGGGCGAGGACACCGCCGGTGCTGATCGCTTCGTCGTCCGGGTGCGCGTGCACCACCATCAAGGTCATAGATCGCTGAGCCACCCCACCACAATACGAGGGACGCCCGGCCCATTAGCATTGCCGCGGTCCGCGACGTCTGCTGAAATGAGGCGAGATGCGTTGGCTCCGGCAGTTGCTGGGTGGCAACCGGGTCCAGCTCGACCCGGAGCGGCAGCAGGCGCTGCTGCGCGACGTCCGGCACCGGTACGGCGCCCGCTCGCGGGCACGGTTTCCGGAACAGGTCGAGGCGATCACCCGGCTGTTGGACGACGACGACGGACTCGTGGTGGCGGCCCGGATCGTGAGCGAGGCAGCCGACGAGGCCCACACCGACCTCCAGGCCCAGGCCCACGACGTGCACCGGCGGACCGGCCGGCGGCTGCTGGTGCACCGCCGCAACTACCGGCCGCTGTGGAAGGAGGCCGGTCCTTCGCTGCGGTGGCCCCTGTTCGCGCTGCCGAGCGGCCTGCACCCGTACGCGCAGGTGGCCGCCGCCGTCGCGGTGGTCGGCAGCCGGGCATCCCGGCTCGACCGGGTGACCGACCCGGTCCCGCTGGTGACCCATGTGTTCGAGGTGCTCGACCTCACCACCGCCGGCTGGGAGTACGGCCGCGTGCAGGTCGACACCGACGCCGCCGCCCTCGCCGATCGACTGGTCTCGGCCGCCGGGCAGATCCTCGCGACCATGGACGACCCGCCCCGGCTGCCGCCTGCGGTCCGCGAGCTGATGCGCCGCAACAACACCCTCGACGTGCACGACCCGACCGCCCCGCGGGTGGTCGGCGGGATCAACCCGGGCGCGCGGATGCGAGAGATCCTCCTGGCCTGAGACACCGCGGCGGCCCTGCCCAAGGCACACCGGGTGGTCCGCCATGGAACGGAAGAGCCGCCGGGCCGGCGGGGAACCCTCAGTGGTGGCCGGGCGCTCGGGACAGGACGCGGGAGAGGGCGAGACTGGCGGTACGCACCGCCGGGGCGAGCCGGGCCGGCGGCAGCTGGTGGGCGGGCACCGAGATGGAGAGCGCGGCGACGATCTGGCCGTGCACCAGGACGGGCGAGGCCACGCAGGAGAGCCGTGGGGCTGCTTCCTGCCGGTCGTAGCCGACCCCGGAGTAGCGGATCTGGGCCAGTTCGTCGGCGAGTCGGCCGGGGTCGGTGATCGAGTACGGGGTCAGCCGGGGCAGTGGCTGCGCCAGTATCTCGTCGATGAGTTCCTGCCCGGACCAGGCGAGCAGCACCTTGCCGACGCCGGTGCAGGTCAGCGGCAGGCGTCCGCCGACGCGCGACGGTGTGTCGATGCCGGCGTGCCCGCGGATCTTGTCGGCGTAGATCACGTCGAGGCCGTCGCGGACGCCGAGGTGGATGGTCTCGTGGGTGGCCTCGTAGAGGTCCTGCATGAACGGCAGCGCGGCCTCGCGCAGGCGCAGTTTGACCGGCACGAGCTCGCCCAGCTCGAACAGCCCGATGCCGAGCAGGAACCCCGTCGGGCCGCGTTGCAGCAGCCCCAGTTCGGTGAGTTGCTCGGCCAGCCGGTGCACGGTGGCCTTCGGCAGGCCCGTGCGCCGGGACAGCTCGGTCAGACGCAGGGCCTCCTCCGCCGGGCGGAACGCGCGCAGCAGCCGTACCCCCCGGTCGAGCACGTTGCCGCGGGCGGGGTCCGCAGAGCCGGGCGGCGCCCCCGCGCTGTCGGTGCCGGCGAATCTTGCCTTGTTGTTCCGTGGCATGGAACACGAGGTTGCCAGCCGGCGGGCGCGGCGTCTACACCTGGATACCGGGATGCCGGCTGCGCCGACATGATCGTCCCGCCAGGCGGAACGGTCGCGGTGTCCGTTTCGTTCCAGGCCAAGGAGCAGGAGACATGCCCAAGACGAAGGTCGCCATCATCGGCTCCGGGAACATCGGCACCGACCTGATGATCAAGATTCTGCGGGGGTCGGAGACGATGGAGGTGGGCGCCCTCGTCGGCATCGACCCCCACTCCGACGGCCTGGCCCGGGCGGCTCGGCTCGGCGTGCCGGTCGTCTCGACCGGCGTGCGGGGGCTGCTCGACCACCCCGACTTCGGCGACATCCGGATCGTGTTCGACGCCACGTCGGCGCAGGCCCACCTCGCCAACGACGCCGCCCTGCGGGCAGCCGACCTCACGCTCGTCGACCTGACGCCGGCGGCGATCGGCCCGTACGTGGTGCCGCCGGTCAACCTCGACGAGCATCTCGGCGCGCGCAACCTGAACATGGTGACCTGCGGCGGGCAGGCGACCATCCCGATGGTCGCGGCGATCTCCTCGGTCGCCACCACGCACTACGCCGAGATCGTCGCGTCGATCTCGTCGCGCTCGGCCGGGCCCGGCACCCGGGCGAACATCGACGAGTTCACCGAGACCACCTCGCGGGCGATCGAGCAGGTGGGCAAGGTCCGGCGCGGCAAGGCGATCATCGTGCTGAATCCCGCCGAACCGCCGCTGATCATGCGCGACACCGTCTTCTGCATCGTCGACGACTGCGACCGCGACGCGGTCACGGCGGCCGTGCTGGCCATGGCCGAAAAGGTCCGGGCGTACGTGCCCGGGTACCGGCTCAAGCAGGACGTGCAGTTCCGCAGGATCACGGCGGGCGGCCCGGAAGCCGACCTCGTCCCGCACGCCCCACCCGGCGACCGCTGGGTGGTCAGCGTGTTCCTGGAGGTGGAGGGGGCGGGCCACTACCTGCCCACGTACGCGGGCAACCTGGACATCATGACCTCCGCCGCGCGGCAGGTCGGCGAGCGACTGGTGACGGCGGTGGCGGCCCGATGAACACCCGGATCTACGTACAGGACGTCACCCTCCGCGACGGCATGCACGCCATCCGGCACCGCTACACCCTCGACCACGTCCGGGCCATCGCCGCGGCCCTGGACGCCGCCGGCGTGGCCGCGATCGAGGTCTCGCACGGCGACGGGCTGGCCGGCAGCAGCCTCAACTACGGCCCCGGGGCGCACACCGACTGGGAGTGGATCGAGGCCGCCGCCGAGGTGGTGCGGCGGGCGACCCTCACCGGCCTCCTGCTGCCCGGCATCGGCACCGTGCACGAGCTGAGGAAGGCCTGGGACCACGGCATCCGCTCGATCCGCATCGCCACCCACTGCACCGAGGCCGACATCGCCAATCAGCACATCGCCGCCGCGCGGGAGCTGGGCATGGACGTCTCGGGCTTCCTGATGATGTCGCACATGGCGCCGCCGAAGGTGCTCGCCGAGCAGGCGAAGATCATGGAGGCGGCGGGCGCGCACTGCGTCTACGTCACCGACTCCGGCGGCCGGTTGACCATGGACGGCGTCCGGGAGCGCGTGCGCGCGTACCGCGACGTGCTCGCGCCGGAGACGCAGATCGGCATCCACGCCCACCACAACCTGGGTCTCGGCGTGGCCAACTCGGTCGTCGCGGTCGAGGAGGGGGTGTACCGGGTCGACGCGTCCCTGGCCGGCCAGGGCGCCGGCGCCGGGAACTGCCCGGTCGAGGCGTTCGTCGCCGTCGCCGACCTCACCGGCTGGGCACACGGCTGCGACCTGTTCGCGCTCATGGACGCGGCCGACGACCTCGTCCGCCCCCTCCAGGACCGCCCGGTCCGCGTCGACCGCGAGACGCTGACCCTGGGGTACGCCGGCGTCTACTCCAGCTTCCTGCGCCACGCCGAGGCCGCCGCCGCCGAGTACGGCCTCGACACCCGCAGCATCCTCGTCGAGGTGGGTCGACGGCAGCTGGTCGGCGGCCAGGAGGACATGATCGTCGACATCGCGCTCGACCTGCGACGGCAGCGCCCCGAGCGGTCGTAGCGCGGAACTCCTCCGCACCTCAGCCGCTCAGCTCGGCGCGGATCCGTTGTCGACCAGCCGGAACCGGGCGGTCACGGGCGCGTCGCCGGCCTCCTCGAGGATCAGCCCCCGGGTCGGCGAGTTCTGCAGGTACGCCGAGTGGCTGCTGATCGCGTACGCCGACCCGTCGCGGGCGACGGTGAACTGCTGCCCAGGTTCGTCCGGCGCGCATCCGGCCGCCTCGACCCGTAGCGGCTGGCTGCCCGACGAGCGGACCTCCCAGCAGGTGTCGGTCCCGTCGGCGCCGGGCTCGGCGGTGCGGATCTGGTAGGTGTCGGGCCCCTGCGGCACGAACACGAACAGCTGGCGTCCCTCGTCGCCGTCGACCTCCGCCAACCGGCCGTCGTCGAGCAGCGACAGCCCGCCCGCCGACGCCGCCACCCGCACGACGGTGACCTGACGCTGCCCGGACAGCAGCGGATCGCCGCTCGGGGGGCCGGCGGACGGGCTGGACGATCCGGTGGGCGGAGCGGACGTGCCGCCGGTCGGCCCGGACGACGTGCGGCCCGGCCCCGGCGACATGCGGCCCGGCGCGGGCGACGTGCGGCCCGGCCCGGGTGACGTGCCGTCCGGCCCGGGTGACGCGACCGGGCCGGCGGTCGGGCCCGCCGGGCCGACCGGGATGCTCTGCGGCGGGCCGCCCGCCCGGGCCAGCGCGACACCCGCGCCGAGCGCGACGACGGCAAGGGCAGCGAGCGAGACCGAGGCCGCCCGTCGATGCCGGCGTCGGGCGTCGCCGCGTCGCCGGACCTCGGCGGCGGCCGGGACCCTCCCCCGCCCGCCCTGCCCCGCCAGCGCCCGCAGGGCGTCGTCGAGCTGGTTGTCAGAGCTCATGACCGCGCCCTTTCGTTCACGCCGTGGTGCTCCGGTTCGGTCAGGTGCGCGGCGAGGGCCCGACGGCCGCGGGCCAGCCGCGTCTTGACGGTGTTCTCGTTGGTGCCGACCTCCGCCGCGATCTCGGCCACGCTCAGCCCGACCAGGTGGTGCAGCACCACGGCTCGGCGTTGCTCGGCGGAGATGTGCCGCAGCGCGGCCACGATCGCGACATGGTCGACCGAGACTGCGTCGACGCGCTGGTCGGGGGCCTCCCGGCGGTGGGCCCGCACCCGGTTGACGGTCTTGCGCCAGGCGCTCACCGCCACCCGGTACGCCACCCGGCGTACCCACGCCTCCGGGCTGTCGCACCCCCGCACGACGGCCCAGCGGTCCCAGGCCCGGGCGTACGCCTCCGCCACCGCGTCCTCGGCCTCGGCCCGGTTGCCGATCATCGCGTACAGCTGTCCCAGCACCCGGTGGGCGGACGCGGAGTAGAAGGCGTCGAACTCCGCGGCGTCACGCATCGGTCAAAGTCTCCACCGGGCCTGGTCGATTTCGGACACCGCCCCCTCGGGCGGGACACCGGCGGCCCGGCCGGGAACTGCCGGCC
>NZ_JBHUVA010000022.1:0-83598 GCF_042670805.1 Micromonospora sp. NPDC057141
CAGCACACCAGGCGGCCAGCTCGGTACGACGCTCACCGAGCGCGGTGAGCGGTGCCAGCGCCGCCCGCCAGGATGCTGCCTCGGCGGCCCGCACGTCGGCGAGGACCGCGACCTCTCCGGTGAGCGTCCGCACGGCGGCGGCCAGCCCTGCCGGGTGCAGGCCGCTGCGCCGCAGCACCCGGTCCAGCTCGTCCAGGTTGACCGTCAGGCTGCCGCCTCGGCCGGGCGGGCGACCCAACAGCCCTTCCACCGCCCGGCGTTCCTCCGGGCTGGGCTCGGCGAGCGAGAGCGTACCGGTCAACGGCTGTCCCCGGGCGATCCGGCTACGCAGCCGCTGGACCAGCCGGGCGGTGGCCGAACCGCCGAGCTGACGGCGCAGCCGGTCGGGGTCACCCACCCGGCCCCCACAACGCCGGCTGGCCGTCACCCGGCTCCGCGGTGCCCGGCGGACCACCACCGTCGGCAGGTTCCGGGACCCGTGGCTGCGGCGTCCGCTGCTCGGGCCGGGTGCTCCGCCGCCGCTGCCGGCCGTCCCACCGCCACGGGGTGACCAGCACCGCGTCGATACCGTCGTGCCGCGACAGCTGTGCGATGCCGAGACCGGGCACCTGCGGATAGCAGCCCCACTCCCGCTCGCTGGTCATCACGACGTCCAGGTCGAAGGTGGCCAGCAGGCCGAGACACTTCGCCCGGGAATCGTCGTCGACCCCGGCGAACGCCTCGTCCAGGGCGATCAGCCGTGGCGCGTGCGGATTGCCGGCGGACCCGTAGTAGGACGAGGCGGCGGCGAACAGCGGAATACTCGCGGCCAGCACCCGCTCGCCACCCGAGGCCGGCCCGGCCGCCGGGCGCCACTGCCCGTCCTGGTGCCGCTGGATCACGAACTCGTGCCACGCCCGATAGTCCAGCGCCCGGGTGAGCTGCTCGGTCCAGGTCGCCGCGTCGTCGCGCAGCCGCTCCCGGTTGATCTGTTCCTGAAGGAAGGCGCCCACGACCCGGCGATCCTCGTCGTTCCAGACGTCGGTGCTCTGCCGCAGCTGCCGGCCGCGCAGCTCAGCCAGCCCGGCCGGGGCGTCGCGGGTCGGTCGCCACAGCAGTCTCAGCCGCATTCCGGTGGACGTGGGTCGGGCCTGCAGCTCGGCGTTCATCTCGTCCACCTGCCGTTCCGCGCCGACGATCAGCTCCTGCAACGCCCCCGCGACCTCGTTGACCAGGTGGGTCTCCAACACCTCGCGTTCGTGCGCGGAGAGCAGCCGCTGCCGTTCGGTGATCTCGTCGACCAGGGCGGCGGAGAGGTCGGCCACCGTCCGGCTGTGCCCCTGAAAGATCACCTCGACCACCATGGTCTCCTCGCGCACCATCGGCAGCACCTGGTGACCGTGCCGGGAGAGGCTGTCGGTGAGCGTCTTCATGTCTGCGCTGACCTGCTGCTGCAGCCGATCCCAGCGACGGTCGTCGTCGGCGGCGTCGGCGAGCGACCGTTCCACGGCCCGGGCGAGCGTCACCGCCGGGGTCACCGCCCACGCTCCGGTGGTGTCCGGCACGTCCAGCTCCGGGCAGGCCAAGCCGATGAGGCCGGTGCCGGCGAGGGCGCGTAGCCCGTCGACGGCGCGGTCACGGGCCGGAGTCGCCTCGTCGAGGGTTTCGCGCAGCCGGGTGCGCTGGCCATGGGCGTCACCTCGCGCGTCCCGGGCGGCCCCCTCCTGCTCGCGTGCCTGCTCGATGTCCCGGTCGCACCGCTGGCGCAGCTCGGTCACCTCGGCGATGCGGCGGTGGAGCTCGGCGACGGAGTCGCCGGCGGTGGCGTCGAGCGTCTCGAACTCGACCCGGGCGACGGTCGCCGCCTGCCGCGCCTGCGCCGCCTCCGCGGCAGCCGGCGTCAGCCGCTCCAGCCAATCCGCGTGCTCCCGGTCGGCGTCCTCCCGGCGGGCCGTCGCGGTCCGCACCCCGGTCACGGTCGGCCACCACGCGGCCAGCGCGACCCGGTACGACTGCAGCCCGTCGCGGACCTCGGCCAACTCGTCGGGGTCGTACGGCAGGTCGACGTCGCTGGCGAACTCGGTCGCCTCGGTCAGCGCGGCGCTGGACTCCGCCAGCCGCCGGCGCAGCCGCCCATCGGCCTCCTCCCGCCCCACGACGACGTCCCGACGACCCTGGTAGGCGCCGCGCACCAGGGTGTGTGCCTCGCGCAGCGGCTGATCCGACGGCAGCGCCTCCACCTCGGCGGCAACCTGCTCGCGCCGCCGCCGTAGGTCCTCGCGGCGGGTTCCGATCGCCGCCAACTCCGCCGTCAGGTCGCTGGCCTGCCGACGGAGCTGCGCGACGCGCGCCCGGCGGTACGCCTCCCGGGCCCCGTCGCCGATGTGCTCCGCCGCCGGTTTGGTCCACTGCCCGGTGAGGATGCCGTTGCCGAATCCGCCGTCCGGGTCGACCCAGGTGGTGGCCGAGCCGGCACCGAGGCCGATCGCGGTGAGCACCGCCGTCACCGTGTCGTCGGCCAGCGCGGCGCTGGCCGGGTCGGCCGGGTCGATCGCCGGGCGCAGCAGCCCGCCCAGGTGGGCGCCGACAGGTGGGCCGGGCCGCAGCAGCGTGTCCCCGGTGACGGGGTCGCGCAGTGCGCCGTCCGGATCGAGCCAGGCGTCCAGGATTCCCGCCGCCTCCAGCGCCGCCTCGATCCCGGCCCGCTGCGCCGGCGGCACCTGCGGGGCGAAGTCGACGACCCGCCACAGTGGCGCACCGGGACGATCCCGCCGGATCCCGTCGGTCCGGGTGTGCGGCGCGGACGGTGGTTGGTGCCTCCCCTCCGCCAGCTCCCGCAGGTCGGCCTCGATCCGTGCCAGCTCGGCGCGGGCGGTGCGCTGCTCGGCCTCGGCGGTGGCGTCGGCACGGGTGAGCGCCTCGGTCGCGGCACGGGCGGCACGGGCGGTCTCCCGGACGGCGGGATTCTCCCCGTCCAGACCGCCGACCCACTGCTCCAGTGCGGCCAGCGTCACCTCGGCGTCGTCGACCCGCAGCTCGACCAGCCCGGTCAGGTGCTGCCTGGTCTGCCGCACGAGCAGCTCACCGGCCGCAGTCACCGCCGACTCCGCCTCGGCGACCCGCAGGTCCGCGGCGGCGAGCTCGCCGTCGAGCCGGTCGACGTCCTCGCGCGCCCGATCGGCCACGTCGCGGGCCCGGTCGGCGGCGGCGCGCAGCCGGTCGAGGGTACGCACCGAGGCCGCCCGCGACGCGACCAGCTCCTCGGCCGCGGCGGTCGCCTCGGCCGCCCCTCGCTCCAGCGCCGGCAGCACCCGGTTGGTGTGCCGATCGGTCAGCCGGGCAGCTTCGGCGTCCCGCCGTACCCGTTCCCGGGCCGCCTCCTGCGCCTGCCGTGACCGCTCCAGCTCCCGGGCAGCCTCCTCGGCCGACCGTCGGGTCCGCGCCACGTCCGCCTGCAGCTCGCGCAGCCGCTGCTCCTGCTGCTGAGCCAGCCGTTCCCGCTGTTCGGCGAGGTCACGCAGCCGCCCCAAGTGCTCGGCGGTGCGGGCCTCCGGGCTCTCCCGCAGCGCCTGCCACCGCGCGTCCAGCTCCTGGGACTGGCGCGTCAGCCGCTCGATCCGCCCCAACGCCGCCGCCAGCTCGGCGTCGGACTGCTCGTAGGCCCGCTGCGCTTCGGTGAGGTCCCGGCCGAGTTGCTCGTAGCGGCTGTGCTGTTGGCGCAGCACGGCCGCCCGTCGTCGGGTGGCGACGCGGGCGTACAGGCGGTAGCGGGTGAGGAACTCGTCGGCGGCTCGCTTGGTCTCGGCCAGTTCCCCCAGCGTCTCCCGTTCGTCGTCCAGGCTGCGGAACGCCTCGGCGACCTGGGTGATCAGGTTCTCGTTCAGCGGTGGCAGCGCGTCACCGAGCGCCCGGGACAGGCTCTTCTCGTCCGGTCGTTTCGACAGCTGTGGCTGACGCAGCCGGATCAGCAGGGAGATCAGCGCATCATAGCGGCTGCCCAGCCCGAACAGCGCCTCATCCACGGCCCGCCGGTAGTCCACCGCCCGGTCGTAGAGCATCCCCTCGACGCCGATCGCCTCCCGCAGCCGTTCCCGGGCCAGCGCGGTGCCGGTCGGGCCGACGAGGGCGAGTTCGACGCCGACCCGCTGGCTCGTGACGAAGAACCAGTGCCGGGCTATGCCCCGCCCGGCGACCGCCTTCAACCCACAGCCGATGGTGAGATACCGGTCGCCGTCGCGGTCGCGCCGGCCGAACTCCAGCCACGTGTAGCCGAGCCGCTCCGGGTGCGGGTGCCGGCCACCCAGCAGCAGGTTCCACTCCATTCGTTTGTGCGGGTCCCCGTCGGGCTCCACCCGGTACGGCGACAGCTCCCCGTCCAACAGGAACGGCACGGTCAACGCCAGCACCTTCGACTTGCCGGTGCCGTTGTTGCCCCGCAGCAGCAGGCTGCCACCGTGGAAGTGGAACTCCTCCTGGTCGTAGTAGAAGATGTCGACCAGTCCGGCACGCAGCGGCTGCCACCGTTCGCCACTCGGTCGGGGCAGGCTGTCGGCCGGGTGCGGTGGGGTGTCGGCCACAGGTGCGCTCACCGGGGCTTCCTCTCGATCGTTCCTGGTCACTGCGGGTGCGTAGGGGCACGGGCGGCAGGGACGCGGATGGTCGGTTCGGCCAGGGCGTACCGGGCGATCGCCGGGCGGGGCAGCACCAGCGGGTCGTCGGCCGGCTCGACGGCGACCAGCTTGAGCGCTTGCAGCGATTCCAACGCCGCCGCCACCAGGTCCACCTCGGCACCCGGGTCGGTGGCGTGTTTCCGCCAGTACGACCGGTGCTGCCGGGCCAGCTCCCGGGTGTGCCGATGCAGCGCGCTGACCCGCACGCCCGCGTCGGCTCCGGCGATCCGCTCGGCCAACAGCAGCGTCAGGTGGCTCTGCATCCCCTCGGCCGGCATCCGCACATCGGTCAGCTCGTCGTCCGGATCGACCATCGCGATCCCCTCCGCCCGCACCTCGGCCACCAGCCCGGTGAACTCGGTGATCCGGTGCAGCAGCGCATGCCGCTGACTGGTCAGGTAGGCCAGCTCGACGTCGGAGAGCTCGTCACGGTAGACCACTGGCTGCTCCAGCAGCAGCCGGGTGAGCCGGTGCCGCAGCGCCCGGTTACGGGCGTCGTCCACGTCCGGCACCACCTCGACGGTCAGCGCCGCCAGCCGGGACTCCGGCGTCGTCTCGTCGATCATCGACGGCCCCCGGGACGCGGCGAGCAGCCCGGAGATGACGTGCCGGTCCACGTCGTACAGCACGTCCCCGCCGGCGCCGAGGTACGCCTCCTCGTCCCCGGCGACCCGACGCAACACCCCCCAGTGCAGCAGCAGCCGCACCACGGCGACCATGTCGGCTCGACGTTCCCGGCGGTCCAGGGCGAACGAGAAGCCGGCGGCCGTCAACGCCGGATCGGTCGCCCCGGCGACCACCTCCTCGGCCAGCCGACCGAGGGTGATCTGCCCGTCGGCCCGCTCCAGCGTGGCCAGGGCCAGGCACGTCAGGACGTACCGCTGCCGGGAGAACGGGGTGCGGGCACGCGGGTCCCGAGCCGGGTGCGTGCCGTCGACCGGGTCGGCGGTGAGTTTCATCAGCCGTACCGTCTGGGCGTCGGCGAGAATCCGCCAGCCGGTCTCCCGGTCGAACCACTCCCGCAGCTCCGGCGCGTGGGCCCGGACCAGGCGGAAGTCCTCCTCGGCGGTGATCCCGGCGACCAGCAGCGGGCGGGCCAGCAGCAACCGGGCGGCCCGGCGGCGCCGTGCCTCCGGGGCGTCGTCGGGGCCTACGCGACGGCTCACCGGCCCACCCCGGCGAGGCCGACGCCGTCGGCGGAGGCGACTGGTCCGGCGGGGTCTCCAGATTCGGTCGCTGCGGCCAGGTCGATGATCTCGATGACGTGCTCCGGACCGGTGAGCACCCCGTCGGCGGTGACGAGCCGCACCAACGGCGCGTCGTCGACCCGACACAGTCGGACGGCCATCGTCCCGTCCGAGGTCGTGGTGCTCACCTCCGACCAGTCCGGCCCGCAGCCGGCGAGCGCGTCCCCGAGCAACTGGAGGAAGAGCCGGAACTCGACCGGGTCCAGCGCGGTGAGGGCGGAGAGAGGAATCGGCCCCGGCGTGGCCAGCGCGGCCCGGGCGCTGGCGGTCTGCTCCGCCTCCCGCCGCACCCGCTCGGCGAGCGCCCTTCGCTGCTCCGACCGGTCGATCACCCGGTTCGGCGAGCCTCGCCGCTCGTATGATCCGGTGCGCCGGAGTCGAGGGCTGATCTCCAGCCGAGGCCCCCGCGCCCACGGGGTGACCGCCGGCACCGGCTGCTCCCGTACGGCCGCGAGCGTCTCGGCCGTGACCGACAGGTGCCGGGCGGCGGAGAGCCCGAACGCGGTGTGCCACAGTCGATGCGCGGCCGGGTCGTCGGGCGTCTCGGCGAACCAGAGCGCGAGGCGACGGAAGTCGGCGGACCGGTCGGAACGGCCGGTCCGCCGCTCGTTGATCGCCGCGACCGCGCCGAGCAGCTGGCGGATCGCGCCGATCGCCGCGGTCCGCAGCAGTCGCGCCTGGGAGGGGCGGCTGGTCTCCGCGCTGACGAACCAGTCCCGCAGCCCGGCCCAGCGGTGCCGCCAGGCACGCAGCGCGTCCCGCTCGGCACCGGCGGCCCCGTGCCAACCGGCCGACGGCCGCTGGCCGGCGTCGGGCTCCTGCCCCGGCACGGCATCGGCGGCCTCCCGGCGCGCCACCACGACCAGGAGGGGCTCGACCCCGACCGCCTCGATCCGGCCGGCCAGCGCCGCGATCTCGGCACCCTGGTTGGCCAGGTCCGCGATGAACCGCTCCAGGTAGGAGATCAACAACTCCTTGTACGCGAGGAACGCCGCGACATCGGCGTCGACGAAGTCGATGGTGCGCCGCAGCGACGCCATGAACGCCTGCGCGTTGTCGGCCAGACCGGTGAACCGGTCGACCAGGCTCATCATCAGCAAGTGCGTCTTGGCCGCGTCAGGCTGCCCACCGGCGGCCGTCTCCTCGGCGATGAGCAGCAGTGCCCGCAACTGCCCGGCGATGTCCGACAGGGCCACCGACTGGAGGGCGCCACGCCGGCCCACGGCCTCCTCATAGGCGGCGATGGCCTGCTCGGCCGCGTAGCCCTCCGGGCTGAGCTGGTAGAGGTAGCGGGCCCGGTGGAAGTCCTCGACCGTGGTCACCCGGCCGGTGTCCGGGTCGGCCCGCAGGTTGCCCCAGGCACCGAGCTGGTCGAGCGCGGCGCGGACGGTCTCCAACGACTGGCCGGCACCGAGCTCGCCGAGCACGTCCTCCGGCCGCAGATGCACGGCGAACCGCTGCTTCGCCCGGACGAACACCGTCAGGACCTGCCGGTACAGCACCGCGTTCTGCGCCTGGAGATGGGCGAACGGCTGGGCTGTCGTGTCCACCCCGATAGCCATGGCGTCGATTGTCGCACCGACGCCCAGCGGGCCGTCACCCACCGTAGGCGACCCGGCGGCCGACGCACCGCTCTCGCCTGTCCTGGACGGGCGGCTCGCGCCCGCCCAGGACAGGACCTGCTCAGGAGGCGGCGCACACCGGGGTCAGGCCGGTGGCGGTCCCGGTGCCCTGGAAGCCGAACTCGGTGTACTGGCCGGCGTTCACCGCGCCGTTGTAGCTGACGTTGCTGAACTGCACGGTGCCACTGGTGCCACTGGCGTTGGCGCTCCAGGCGTTGGTCACCGTGGTCCCCGACGGCAGGGTGAGCTGGACGGTCCACCCGCGGATCGGCGAGGTGCCGGCGGTGACCCGCACGGTGGCGACGAAGCCCCCGGTCCAGGAGTTCAGCGAGACCGTGGCCGAGCAGCCGGTGGTCGGGTTCGGCGGCGTGGTCGGCGGGGCGGTCGTCACCGGCGGGGTCGTCGGCGGCGCGGTGGTCGGGTCGACCGGTGGCGTGGTCGGCGGGGCGGTCGTGGGCGGGGCGGTGGTACGGCCCTTGTTCAGCTCGTCGAGGACCGCGTGGTAGGCGGCCTTCTTCTGGTAGTTCCCGTTGCCGCCGGTGAACAGCAGGCCCCGCTCCGAGGAGCGCCACGACTCGCTGTCGGAGATGCCCCAGACGGTGATCCCGGTGCACTTCGCGACGTTCAGGCAGGCCCGGACGACCTTGCGGTAGTTCTCCGCCTGGCCCGCGCCGATGTCGTTGTTGCTCAGGTCGTCGTCGATGTCCACCTCGGACAGGTGCACCTCGACGCCGAGGTCGGCGAAGCGCTGGATGTTGGCCTGCAGGTCGTTGGTGATGATGCTGTTCGGGTTGTCGTTGAAGTGCGCCTGGAACCCGACGCAGTCGATGTACTGCCGGTAGTTGCGGACGATGTCGTACAGCGCGTTGGCCTTGCGGTTCTGGCCACCGCCCTGGACGGTCAGGCCCTCGACGTCGTAGTCGTTGATGCAGAGCTTGGTGGAGAACCCGCCGGCCTGCACGACCTGCTTGGCCCGGATGAACGAGTCCCGGATGACGTCGGTGTCGCCGGCGTCGAAGAAGTCACCGTCGCCGTTCGCGTCCCGGTTCATGCTGTGCGGCCACTGGCTCCGGCGCCGGCCGGTGTTGTTGTCCTCCAGCGCCTCGTTGACGACGTCCCAGTACGCGATCCTGCTGCCCCAGCGGTTGATCGCGTTGCCGATGAAGGTGTTCAGCGTCGCCTGGCTGGCCCCCTGCAGCGCGCCGGCCTGCGAGTGCCACACCAACGTGTGCCCCCGGACCAGCATGTTGTTGCTCTGGGCGTGGTTGACCAGGGTGTCCGCGCCACCGGTGTTCTGCAACCCACCGCTCGACGTGGCGATCCGGTCCGGCTTCATGTCGTTCTCGGGGGTCAGTTGGCCGAATTCCTGACCGACGATCGGGTAGAGCCGGTTGGGTGAGGCGGCGACGCCGAAGAACAGCCCGGCCTTGGCAGCCGCGGCTCGCAGCGTGGTCTCGGCTGCGGCGGCAGGGGCCGTGGACTGGACCGCCACAGCGCCGCTCACCAGCAACAACACCGCCGCCGGCAAGGCGATTCTCGGCATTCTCTTTCGCTGTCTCAGGCTGCCGTTCACGGGCCCTCCTCGACGCATGACGTCAATGATCGAAGTTCATGTATTCCAATCGGAGGGTCAGTATCGATACCGGTCGACCACAGTGTCAACAACTTCCGGAAATGTTTCGGAAACTTCGATGCGGGCTCAAGGAGTCGAAGGAGGCACGTCAGTGCAGGTGGGAGAGCAGTGCGACCGAACCCACAGCCTCGGACAGGAGGGCGACACTCGCCAGCTCCCCTCGCTCACACCACAGGTACCGAAACATTCGAAACCACGGCTTCCGGGAGAGCGGCCAGCGCCGCGTCGTACTGCGCCCGCAGCCGGTCCCGCTGGTCGACGAAGAGGGCCAGGAGCACGCCACGGTGGCCACCGCCGCGTCCAGCGACTCGCCACCGTGGGCGGGCGGCGAGACGAGGTACGGCTGGTACGGCGTCCCGCTGATCGCGTTCACGGCGTCTGGCAACGCCGTCCACGCCGCCACCTGCCCGCGCCGGGATAACGCGTTGCCTGCCGCCGGACGGATCGGGAAGGCTGCGCAGGTGGGGACAGAGCCTGAGCACGAGCGCCCGGTCCGGCCGGCGGCGGTGTCCGACGCCGACCTGGTGGCCGAGATGCTGGACGCCTTCAACCGCGAGTTCGACACCCCGACGCCGGGGCCGCGGGTGCTCGCCGCCCGGCTGCGGCGGCTCCTCGCCGGAGAGCACTTCCTGGTTCTGCTCGGCGGTGATCCGCCCGTCGGGGTCGCGGTGCTCTCCTTCCGGCCCAACCTCTGGTACGCCGGCCCGGTGGCCACCCTCGACGAGCTCTACGTGCGCCCCGAGGCGCGCGGACAGCGGTACGGACACGCCCTGCTGGAGGCCGCCTGCCGGCTGGCCCGCGAACGCGGCGCCGGATCGCTGGAGATCAACGTCGACGGCGAGGACACCGACGCCCGCCGCTTCTACGAGGCGCACGGCTTCTCCAACGTCGAGCCCGGGGCACCCGAGCCGATGTTCTACTACTACCGCGACCTCGACTGACTCCACAGGTCGCCGAACACCGTGGTCGGCCCGTACGACACTCTGCCCGCCTCGTTGGCGCCCTCGCTGCTGGGCCTGGCACCATCCGCGACAGCCGTCCGGGAGCGGTCCCAGCCGCGCGCCCCAGGTTCAGCGCGCTGCCGCCGACGACGTCGGTGCAGGCAGGGCTCGGCAGAGGCCGGCCAGCTGCTTGCCGGCAGCGAGCACGGTGCCGTCGGGGCGGACGATGGCCGCCCGTGCGCGGCTTCTCGTCAGCCATCGATGCAGTTCGCTGCCCGGCGGGGCGCCGACGACGACTGCTCCCTGGCGTGTCATCTCGGCCCGTTGCTCTGCCGACGGCTCGATGGAGGTGACGATCGCGAACCGGCCCGCAGCCACGTCGTCGAGACGGAGGTGGCCGTCGAGGACGGCGTTCGGGCACAGCCGGCCTGCGACGCCGCGGCGCAGCCGTGCCCGTATCACCAGGGCGGATCGGCGCAGCGCGGGTGTCTCACTGTCCGCAGCGAGGACCTGGAGACGGGGTACGAGATGCAGGCGTGGCGCCACCACCCGGCGGACGAGGTCTCCCCACCTGCCGCCGGCCGTCATGGCGATGCCGATCAGCTTCGCCATTCTGATCATGGCCCGGGCGTGCTGCCTGCGTTCGATCTCGTAGGTGTCGAGGACGCTCTCGGGCAGGGTCCCGTCGAGCACGCCGGTGAGTTTCCAGGCGAGGTTCATGGCGTCGCGGAGCCCGGCGCCCATGCCCTGGCCGATGAACGGCGGGGTGAGGTGGGCGGCGTCGCCGAGCAGGAAGATCCGCCGGTCGCGCCATCGGTCGGCGACCTGGGCGCGGAAGGTGTACTCGGCCGCACGGACGACCTCCAGCTCCGCGAGGGGGAGGTTCCCCGTCCACGGCGCGATCAACGGATGCAGCCGGGTCAGGTCGCGGAAGTCGTCGGCGGTCTCGCCGGGTGCCAGCAGGAACTCCCAGCGGTAGCGGGTCCGGCCGACCCGCATGTACGTCCCGGCGCGAGCCGGGTCGCAGAGCTGGTGCACACCCTCCCAGTGGCCGAGATCGGCCTCGGTGACCACGTCGACGACGAGCCAGCGTTGGGTGAACCCGAGGTCGTGCATGCTGGCGCCGATCGCGGTCCGGGTCAGCCCGTTGGCGCCGTCACAGCCCAGGACGTAGGCCGCGCGGACGATGTCGTGCGCGCCGGTGACCGTGTCGGTGACGCTCACCCGCACGCCGGCCGCGTCCTGGGCCAGCGCGGTGACCTCGGTGTCGCCGCGCAGGGTGGCGCTGCCGTGCCGCTGGAGGTTGCGGCGGAGGATCGCCTCCAGTTCCGGCTGGTCGAACATGCTCCCCTGCGGGTAGCCGTGCCTGCCCGGCGCCACGTCGCGGGGGAACTCGGCGAGCACCCGCATGCTCCGGTCGACCAGCCGCAGGCCCCGGTGTGGCCTGGAGATGGCGGCGAACTCCGCCCGCAGCCCCAGCCGGGCGAGGATGCGGTGAACCTCGTCGTCGAGGGCGACCGCGCGGGGCAGGGGATAGACCGCTCCCCACCGTTCGAGGATCAGGCACTCCACGCCGTACCGGGCGAGCAGCGTCGCGACGGTGAGCCCGGTGGGCCCCGCGCCGACGATGACGACCGGAACCCCTGTCACCGTGCCCCCCGCGTCATGAGACGACCACCAGTCGCCATTCGATGGCGTAACGGCCCAGGATCGCCTTGACCGCCTCCTCCTGACCAGCGGACTGTACTGTCACAGTGGCCACGATGGAGCTTCCCTCGATCATGGCCCCGATGTCCCGTACCCCGGCGACCTGGTCGAGCGCGGCGCGCAGTTCCTCGCGGGCGGCGTCCCGGCGCAGGGCGAGCTTGTAGAGCTTGCCCACGGCGGTGACGGGCAGTTCGTCGAGGACCGTCACGGACCTGGGCGCGGCGGTGCGGTCGGGCACCCGTTCGCTCGCCCAGGCGCGCAGCTCGTCCTCGGTCACGGTGGCGCCGGGCGCGAGGGTGACGTACGCGACCGGCACCTCCCCGGCGTGCACGTCGGGGCGTCCGACGGCGCTGGCCGCCGCGACCTGCGGGTGGGCCAGGAGAGCGTCCTCGACGATGGCGGGGTCGATGTTGTGGCCGCCGCGGATGATGAGGTCCTTGGCCCGGCCGGCGAGGTGGACGAAGCCGTCCTCGTCGATGCGGGCGAGGTCGCCGGTGTCGAGCCAGCCGTCGACCAGCTTGCCGAGTCCGTCCAGGACGGGTCCGTTCTCGTCGCGGTCGACGACATAGCCGGGGAAGACGGTCGGGCCGCTGATGGCCAGCACGCCCGGCTCGCCGACGGGTCGGTCCTCCCACGTGCCGTCCCCGGCCACGATTCGCACCCGCTGGTAGGGCAGGCGCTGCCCGACCGAACCCGGTCGCGGCGCGTCGGGAAAGTTGCGCGTGCTCGCACAGGTCGCCTCGGTCAGGCCGTAGCCCTCGACCAGGGGTATCCCGGTGCGGGCCCGGAAGCTGTCCCGGACCGCGGCGGGCAGGGGCGAGGCACCCACCATCGGAAACCGCAGGCTGCTGATGTCGTCGTCGACCGGGAGCTGGGCCAGTACGGCGTACACGGTGGGCACCGCGCTCATGGCCGCGATCCGGTAGTGCTCGACGATCTTCCAGAACGCGCCGAACAGTGCCGCGTCGCGGTAGCCCAACGGACCGGCCCACACCACGGGCTGGCCCTTGAACAGCGGTGCGAGGAGGGTGACGACGAGGGCGTTCACGTGGAACAGCGGAAGCGCCGCGAACACCACGCTCTCCTCGTCGAACAGGGAGCTGGCGGCCAGCATCCACGCGTCGCAGACCTCGTTGGCGTGCGTGTGCGCGGCCAGCTTCGGTGCTCCGGTGGTGCCGCCCGTGTGGAACATCGCGGCCAGGTCGGCGGCTCGGGGCAGCTCACCGGCGAAGGCGGCCAGGTCCCTGGTCGCGGCAAGCTCGCCGAGGTAGCCGACGCGAACGCCCTCGACGGTCGGCAGCGGCGGGGGCGTTCCCTTCGCCCCGGTGGGCCGGAGCACCAGGATCGCGTCGAGCAGGCCGGTGCGGGCGAGGGCCTGCGCGGTGTCCCACCCGTCCGGCCCGAGCTCGGGCCCGGCCGTGACCAGCACGCGGGCGCCGGAGCGGCGCAGGAGTTCGGCGAGGTGCTGCCGGGACAGGCCGCCGCCCAGCGGCGCCGCGATCCCGGCGAGCTGCCCGGCCAGCGTCGCGGTGACCAGTTCGGCGCAGTTGGGCGACATCAGCGCGACCGCGTCGCCCCGCCGCACGCCCAGGTCGTGGAACAGGTTCGCCGCCCGGTGGACGTCGGCCAGGAGTTCGGCGAAGGTACGCCGCAGCGGCTCCCGCCAGCGGGCGGCGTCCGGCAGGACGCTGACGGCCGTACGATCCGGCCAGTTCGTCGCTGCTCGGGACAGCAGCGCGTACGTGGTTTCGGGCAGGCCCCGCGCCTCCAGCGGCACGGCCTCGATCGCCTCCAGGTCGTCGGGCGCGGCGTACTCCGGCCACAGCAGGTGCCCGGTCATCGGGCGTACCGCACGACCGTGCGCTGCCGGCCCAGGTCGATCGCGCCGTCGTCGGTGGCGATCGCGGCCTCGACGACGTCGCCGTCGGCGAGGTACCTGGGGTTGCGGGCCTGGCCCTTGAAGAACATCCGCCACTTGACCGCGGGCGGCAGCAGCGAGGCGATGATCTCGACCGGCCTCGGTGGTGCGCTCAGGGCCGTCCCGACGGGCGTGCCGGTCAGCAGCAGGTCACCGGCGTCGACCCGCTGGAAACGGGTCAGCGCCTGCAACGCCCGGACCGGCAGGTAGATCATGTCGGCCGCCGTCATGTTCTGCCGGAGTTCACCGTTGACCCACAGCTTCAGCCGCAGGTCGGTGAACCGCCTGACGTCGTCGGCGTCGAGCAGCGCCAGCACCGGGCCGACCGGGGTGAACGTCGGGTAGGACTTGGCCTCGTAGAACTGGGTCTTGGGCAGCTGGACGTCGCGGGCGGAGATGTCGTTGGTCACCACCACCCCCGCGACGTAGTCGGCGAGGTTGTCGTCGGTGACGGCGGTGCCGACCGGCATCTCGCGGCCGAAGACCAGCCCGATCTCGACCTCGTAGTCGAGCAACGTCACATGGCCGGGGCGGACCACGTCGGCGTACGGGCCGGTGATCGAGCCCGAGGTCTTACGGAAGAACGTCAACGGGACGGTCGCCGGGTTCCCGTTCGTGTCCTCGACGTGCGACACGAAGTTCGTCATCTGGGCGACGACGCGGCAGGGCGCCGTCACCGGGGAGACCAGCTCGAGGTCCTCCACCGCGACGGTGTCGCCGCTCGCCGCGGCCGCGAGGATCGCGGGCCGGTCGGCCAGCAGTCCGCCGGTGGTGGTGGCGCTGGTGGGCACCCGGGCGGCGCCGGTGGGGGTGAGCACCCACCAGGCGTCGGCGGTGCGCAGGACGGAGGTGCTCATGAGGTGAACGCTTTCATCAGGCCACGGAGGCGGTGGAGGTCGAACTCGTTGTCCTCGCGCAGCGCGCCGATGACCGCGCGCAGCTCGCGAAGCGCTTCCCGGCCGGGTTTCATGCCGAGGAAGTCGGTGGTGGCGGGTGGGCCCCACTGGGCGAGCCCGGAGGCGGTCATCGGCGCCCAGCCCGGCTCCAGGGTGCAGTCGAACAGGTCGCCGTCGGTGAAGTGCTCGACCAGGAAGCCGTCCGGGTCGCGCCAGTAGTCGAAGATCTGACTGCCCTGGATGTGCCGGCCGATCCCCCAGGATCGCTGGTAACCCCGGTCGAGCAGGTGCTCCCCACCGGCCGCCAGCGAGTCGAGGCCGGGCACCTGGTAGGCCGAGTGCACGTACCGGTTGGCCGGGCCGAGGGTCATCGCGAGCGTGTGATGGTCGGTGGGTGTGCTGCCCCGGTCGCAGCGGATGAAGCTCATCACCGGGCCGCGCCCGCGCTGCCCGGGGTGGTAGAGAAAGTCGCTGACGATCAGGCCCAGGTGCTCCAGATACCAGTCGAGGGTCTCCAGGTACCTCGTCGTCTGCAGCACGACGTGACCCAGCCGCTGCACCCCGGCCGGCTCCCGCGGCGGCCGCTGGGTGGCGTTCACCCGCGTGACGTCGTGCCCGACGTTGAACGCCGGTGGCTGCTGCGTGGGCAGCGCGGGGAGCTCGTGGGTGTCGGCGACCACGCGGACCCGCGTCCCGTTCGGGTCGGTCAGCTCCACCGTCACCCCGCCCAGGCTCTCCGGCAGCCGCGTGATCGTCCTCCCGGTCGCCTCCGCGAGGCGCAGCACGTCCTGCCCGTCGGCGGCCCGGAACGCGGGGCCGAGGAACCGCGACCGCGGGCCCCGGCGGATGAGCACGCAGGGGGAACCGGCGTCGGTGCCCCGCAGCTGCACCTCGTCGGCGGTACGCAGCGCGGTGGTGAAGCCGAAGGCCCGGGCGAACGCCTCGGCCCGCTCAAGATCGGGCTTCTGGAACTCCAGCCAGGCGAGGTCGTGCACCTTCACGGTCGGGTTGCGGGCCCTGCCCGGGTGCTCGCCCGGCAGTGCGCCCTGCTCGCTGTGCAGACCGGTGTGCGGGTCGTGGTGCGCGATCATGTCCCGCTCCCTCCAAGTTGACGAAATCGTCACTTACGAGGGTAGCGTCAGTCAAGAGCGGACGACGACTTCGTCAACACTGAGTTCCGGCTGGGTTAAGGTGGTCGCGGACCCACCCGGGAGAGGTGAGCACGCCGGTATGACTCAGCAGACCAGGCAGGCGACCAACCGCCTGGAACGGCGGAAGGCGCACACCCGGTCGGCGCTCGTACGCGCCGCACAGACCTTCATCGCGGCCGGCAAGCCGCACGTGCCGATCCTTGAGCTCACCCAGGCCGCCGACGTGGGGATGGGGTCGTTCTACAACCACTTCGACAGCCGCGAACAGCTCATCGAGGCCGCGGTCGAGGACGCCCTCGATCGCTACGGCACCCTGCTCGACGAGGCGACGGCGGGCCTGGACGACCCGGCCCACGTGTTCGCGCAGAGCTTCCGGCTGACGGGGCGACTGCACCGCCGACAGCCCGAGCTGAGCAGGGTCCTGCTCAGCACCGGCCTGACCCTGGCCGGCTCGGACAAGGGCCTCGCACCGCGAGCCCGGCGCGACATCGCCGACGGCGTCCGCGCCGGGCGGTTCAGCGCCCACGACCCGGAGTTGGCGATGGTGACCGTGGCCGGCGCCGCGCTGGCCCTCGGGCAACTGCTGCACGACCAGCCGGAGCGTGACGACGTCGCAGCCACCGACCAGGTCACCGAGGACGTGCTGCGCATGCTCGGCCTACCGCCCAACGAGGCCCACGAGATCTGCCAACGCCCGCTGCCCGACCTTGACGATCGTCCGTAGGTCGGGCACCTGATCTCGGACTGGCGCGGCGCTGCGGATGGCAGGCGGCCTGGCCCTCGGCAGAGAGTTCCACGCCGGAAGCGCATGGCGTCCATGCCGACTGATTCTCCGCCGGCGGACTCGCAGGTCCGCAACCGCCGGCGGCGCACGGGCGTCCGCCAGCGGACCGGGGATGCCGCGGGTCAGCGGCCGTCGGTGGTCGCCTGATCCATGGCAGGGCCTGCCGACGGCGCGCCACGGGCCGTTCGGCCCTGGCCCGGCGCCGCCGGGGACGGGAGCGTAGGGCCGTGTCGGACACGGTGCTGGTCGTCGAGGACGATCGGGAGTTGCGGGACGTGGTACGCCGCTACCTGGAACGGTCCGGGCACGCGGTGCACACCACCGGATCCGGCGCGGAGGCGCTGAGCCGCCTGGCCGCGGGCGGGATCGATCTCGTCGTGCTGGATCTGGGCCTGCCGGACGTGGACGGCCTGGAGGTGCTGGCCGCCGCACACGACGGGCCGCAGGTGCCGGTGGTGGTGCTGACCGCGCGCAGCACGGTCGAGGAGCGCATCGACGGGTTACGCCGGGGCGCCGACGACTACGTCACCAAGCCGTTCAGCCCGACGGAGCTGGTGTTACGGGTGGAGGCCGTGCTGCACCGTACCCGCGGCGCAGCCGGCCCCGCCGGGCCGGTCGGCTTCGGCGGGGGCCGGCTGTGGCTGGACGAGCAGCGCCACGAGGCGGTGCTGGACGGCGCCCGGCTGGATCTGACCCCCACCGAGTGGGGACTGCTGACCGCGCTGGCCGCCGCCCCGGGCCGGGTGTACTCCCGCTACGAGTTGATCAACAGGGTCCGCGGGTACGAGTTTCCCGGGTACGAGCGAACCATCGACTCGCACGTGAAGAACCTGCGCCGCAAGCTCGGTCCGGACGCCGCCGGCACCGTGGAGACCGTCCTGGGCGTCGGTTACCGGTTGGGCTGGACCCGTGACCGCTGAGCGGTCGCGGCTGAGCGGTCGGGGGCGGCCGCTGTCCGGCCCGTTGGGTCGGCGGCTGCTGGCCGCGTTCGTGCTGGTCGCGCTCTCCTCGGTGGCGGTGCTCAGCATCGCGGCGCTGGTGGCCACCGACCGCGGGCTGGCCAGCGCCCAGCAGGCCGAGCGGCAGCGGGTCGCGCAGCGGGTGGCGACGGCGGCCGGCACCGCGTACGCCCAGGCCGGAGGCTGGACCGGCGCGGAGCTGGCGCCCGCCGCGGCGTTGGCCGACGGCTCGGGCGCCCGCCTGGTGGTACTGCTACCCGACGGCGGCATGGCGTGGCCCGGCCGTGGCATGGGCCCGATGGCCGGCGTGCACACCGGCACCGGCACGGTCGTGGAGGCGCCGGTCACCGCCGACGGGCAGCGGGTCGGCACCGTGCGGCTGGCCTTCACCGGCGCGGCGGCCAGCGGGCGCGGCGTGGCCTGGTCCTGGATCGGCGGTGCCGCGCTGGCCGCGCTGGTCGTGGCGCTGCTGGTCAGCGCGTATGTGGCGAGCCGGCTGGCCCGGCCGCTGGTCGCGCTGGCCGCCGCCACCCGTCGCTTCGCCGAGGGTGACCGGACCGCCCGGGCTGCGGTGTCCGCGCCGGGCGAGCTGGGCGAGGTGACGCGCGCCTTCGACACGATGGCCGAGGCGGTGGTACGTGCCGAGCGGGTCCGGCGGCAGTTGGCCGCCGACGTTGCCCACGAACTGCGCACCCCGCTGGCCGCCCTCCAGGCCGGCCTGGAGGAGCTGCGGGATGGGCTGCGCCCGGCCGACCCGCCACGGCTTGCCGCCCTGCACGACCAGACCCTGCGCCTCGGCCGGGTCGTCGAGGACCTCGCCGACCTGTCCGCCGCCGAAGCCGCCGTGCTGTCCCTGCACCCCGTCGACACCGACCTGGCCGCCGTGGCCCGCGCCGCGCTCGCCGCCCAGCAGCCGCGGCTGGACGCCGCCGGCCTGACCGTCACGACCGATCTGGACCGGCCGGTCCCGGTGCGGGCCGACCCGGACCGGCTGCACCAGGCCATCACGAATCTGCTGGCCAACGCCGCCCGCTACTGCCGCCCCGGCGACCGGGTCGAGCTGTGGGCGCGCGTCGAGACCGGCAAGGCGTTGCTCACCGTGGCGGACACCGGCCCCGGTATGTCGGCAGAGGAACTGCCCCGTGCTTTCGAACGGCTCTGGCGCGGCCGGGACGCCCGGCCCATCGCCGGCAGCGGCATCGGCCTGGCCGTCGTCCGCGAGCTGGTCACGGCACACGGCGGTGCGGTGGCGCTGGACTCGCCCCCGGGTGGCGGACTCACCGTCACCATCGGCCTGCCGGCCCGGCAACCGGCCGCCGCCGGTTGACCTGGCGATGAGCACCGAGGCCGGCAAGGTGGGTCGGGAGGGCCCTGCGCCCCGATCGTCGGCGGTGCCGGCTGTCGGCCGGCACCGCCGAAGTTCGGGGGGGGTTGGGTCAGGTCCAGCGGGTGAACGCGGCCAGGTGTCGCTCGGATGCGGCGAGCAGGTTGGTGTAGAGCTGCGTGACATCCGGGGCGGAGAGGCCGGTCAGCGCGGCCTTCAGGTCGGCGATGTCGGTCTGCTCGACCTTCTTGCCGACGCCGAGGGCGGCCGTCTGGCTGGTGCTTCCCTCAGCGAGCAGCGTGTCGTACGTGGCCTGCACGGCCGGGTCGCTGAACGTCCCGTCGGTCGTGCCCGCGGTCGGGTCGACCACGCCGTAGCGCTGCAGCAGGGTCCGCACCATGGCCAGGTGTTGGGCCTCGGAGTTGGCGATGTGGTCGAAGACCACCAGGTCGTACGTGGTGCCGAAGGCCGCGTACAGGTCGTGGGCCAGCTTCTCCTCCTGGGCCATCGCGGCCAGGGTGCTCTTCTGCGCGTCGGTGAGCGTGCCCTGCTGCGCGGTGACCGACGACCCGGCGCACCCGCCGCCCCGGGCCATCGCGCCCGGGCCCATGGGGCTGGTGGCGCCGTTGCGGGTGCCGTGGCCCATGCCACCGTCCCCGCCCGATCCCGGCGTGGCGGTGGCGGCCGGCCGGTCGAAGGGACCGGCGCCGGCCAGCGCTGGCGCGGCGATCGCCACCCCGCCAAGGCCCAGCGCCCCTGCTGCTACCAGGATCACCGTCCGGTGGGCCGTCGTTGTTCTCATCTCGTCCTCCTTCGTCGGTGCCGACACCACCACCGTGGCGCCGCGGGGTGCGGCCGCTGTGGAGACGGTGTGGAGGCGACGTGGAGAACGCCAGCGTCGGGACGGTGAAAGCGTCCGATACATCGGACACAACTCCGAACGTCGCGGTTTCGCCACTTCGGGTGCTGTTCGGCGATAGGCTGCCGGGAAGTTGGGGGCTATCGTCCCTTTTCGCCCAGGGGGTGTGGTCGTGCCCGTCCTGCAGTTCTTCAACTCCCCAGCCGGTCGCGTCGCTCGGGTCGTCCTCGGGTTGGTGCTCATCGCGGTCGGGGTGTCGTTGGGCGGCTGGTGGTGGCTGCTGGCCCTGCTGGGCCTGTTGCCACTGGCCGCCGGGCTCTTCGACTTCTGCACCCTGGCACCGTTGTTCGGCATGCCGCTGTCCGGCCGCCGCTTCCAGGAGGCCAGCCGGAACAGAGGACGCCGGTGACCCACCTG
Organism: Micromonospora sp. NPDC057141; assembly: GCF_042670805.1. Lineage (NCBI taxonomy): Bacteria > Bacillati > Actinomycetota > Actinomycetes > Micromonosporales > Micromonosporaceae > Micromonospora > Micromonospora sp. NPDC057141. Next base: position 20,108 of record NZ_JBHUVA010000022.1, read on the forward strand.
GGCGCTCCCCTGTTCGGCTGATGATGCGCGCTTCTTCACCGGGTTGTCCGGGGCCCGCGCCCAGCAGGGCCCAAGGTCCTCTCATCAGGGCCGCACGGGACTTCTGCGGAGACAGGCTGCGGGTGTTGGCTGAATCGGGAACACGGGAAGGAGCAGGCGATGGGACAAGCCGGCACGCAGGCCGTGAATGGGCAGATCGGGGCGGTGGACGTCCGCTTCGCGGCGGGTGAGTCGTACGAGTTCGCGGTGCGGGGACACCGGCTGCTGGTGGATCAGCCACCGGATGCGGGTGGCGCTGACGAGGCGCCCACGCCGACGGAGTTGTTCGTGGCGTCGCTGGCCACCTGTGTGGCGTTCTACGCCGGCCGGTACCTGACCCGGCACGGCTTGGGCCGGGACGGCCTGGGCGTGTCGGTCACGTACCGGATGGCGGCGGACCGGCCGGCCCGGGTGGCCGACATCCGGCTGTCCCTGCGGCTGCCACACGGGTTTCCGCAGGAACGCACGCAGGCGCTGCTGGCGGTGGCGTCGCACTGCACAGTGCACAACAGCCTGGCCTCCCCGCCGACGGTCACCGTCGACGTGCTCTGACCACGTCTCCGGGTGCACGTCGTCTTCTGCGGGTCGGGGCCACGGCGGCGGTCGACAGCCGCCGGTGTTCGTGGTCCCCGACGAGCACCGGACACCGCCCGCGCCGCCGCCAGGCAGCGCGGGCGGTCGACCGCTCAGGCGAGCGCCAGGAAGAGCTTCTCCAGCTCCTCCTCGGTCATCTCCGGCGCCTCGCCACGCTCGCGCGCGGCCTCGCAGTACCGCACGCCCGAGGCGATGATCTTGTAGCCGGCGCGGTCGACGGCCTTCGACACCGCGGCCAACTGGGTCAGCGCCTCGCGGCAGTCCCGACCGCTCTCCATCATCTCGATGACCGTGTTCAGCTGGCCCCGAGCCCGCTTGAGCCGCGTCAGCGCCTCGCCGGTCATTTCAGGTCGAAGATCCATCGCCCCACCTCCCACGCTCACCATACCCCCGGGGGTACCGATCGATGCTGGCATACCCCCACGGGTATGGTTAACCTCGAAAGTCGCCGGCACATTCCCGCACGTGGGGCGATGTCCCCGGCGGTCGCCCTGCACATACCTGGGAGGTTCCATGACTGCGGTCCGCCATCATCAGGTGGTCATCGTCGGCGGCGGCACCGCCGGCATCAGCGTGGCCGCGCGACTTCGCCGCCAGGGGGTCACCGACATCGCCCTGGTCGAGCCCTCCGAGCACCACTACTACCAGCCGCTGTGGACCCTGGTGGGAGGTGGCCTCGCCAAGGCGGGCGAAAGCGTACGGCCGCAAGGCAGGCTCGTCCCCAAGGGCGTGACCTGGATCCGGGACCGGGCGGCCGGGGTCGACCCGGACAACCGGACCGTCACGCTCACCCGCGGCGACACGCTCACCTACGACCAACTCGTCATGACCCCCGGCCTGCAGCTCGACTTCGAGGCCGTGCCCGGTCTGGCCGAATCGGTCGGGCGGAACGGGGTGTCGAGCAACTACCGGTACGACCTCGCACCACGCACCTGGGAGTTCATCCAGAACGTACGCGGCGGCACAGCGATCTTCACCATGCCGGCCGGGCCGATCAAGTGCGGCGGCGCCCCGCAGAAGATCGCCTACCTGGCCGCGGACTGGTGGCGTCGCCAGGGGCTGCTGGATGCCACCCGGGTGATCCTGGTGCTGGCCACGCCGACCATCTTCAGCCAGCCGGACTGGGCGAAGGCACTGGAGAGAATCGCCGCGGACTACGGCATCGAGGTCCGCTACGAGTCCCAACTGATCGAGGTCGACGGCGACAGCCGGCGTGCGGTCATCCTCGACAGCAAGTCCGGCACCAGGGAGACCCTCGACTACGACCTGCTGCACGCCGTACCGCCACAGAGCGCGCCTGCCTGGCTCAAGGACAGCGCCCTCGCCGACCCCGCCAGCCCGTTCGGCTACCTGGCAGTCGACCGGTACACCCTCCAGAGCACCCGCTGGCCGGACATCTTCGCGCTCGGCGACGTGGCGAACCTGCCCACCTCCAAGACCGGAGCTGCCATCCGCAGACAGGCGCCGGTGGTGGTGGCCAACCTGCTGGCCGCCGGCCGGAACAGACCGCTGCCGGCCCGGTACGACGGCTACACCTCCTGCCCGCTGGTCACCGCCCACAACCGGATGCTGCTGGCCGAGTTCGACTACGAGCTCAAGCCGACGCCCAGCTTCCCGCTCATCGACACCATGAAGCCGCGATACGACATGTGGCTGCTCAAGCGGCACGGGCTTCCGGCGATGTACTGGCACGCCATGCTGCGCGGCCTCGCCTGACCGGCTCGGCACGGCTTTGCCGAATCACCCGCGCCGGCCGCTCACGGCCGGCACCATTTCAGCTGAGGGAGAGCAGAGCATGAGCTACGCGATGACCATCCGGTTGACCGCCGGGTTCGTCCCGACCGTCGAACGGGTCCGGTCGGCGCTGAAGGACCAGGGCTTCGGGGTGCTCACCGAGATCGACATGCGGGCCACGCTGCACGAGAAGCTCGGGGTCGACCTTGAGGAGTACGTCATCCTCGGCGCCTGCAATCCGCCGCTGGCGCATCGGGCCGTGCAGGCCGACCGGAACATCGGCCTGCTCCTGCCGTGCAACGTCGTGGTCCGCGCCGACGGGCCGGACGCCACCCTGGTGCAGGCGCTCGACCCGCAGGTGATGGTGCAGTTGAGCGACGCAGACGAGCTGCGGGCGGTCGCCGACGAGGCGACCCGACGGCTGCGGGCCGCACTGGACGCCCTGTCCGGCTGACGAACGGCGGGGTGCGGGCATCGCCCGCACCCCCGGTCGTGGTCGTGGTCGTGGTCGTTCAGGATGTCACCGGTTGGCCGGCTCCCCGGAGATCTTGGCCCGCACCTCGTCCATGTCGAGCTCGCGGACCGCCTGGATCACCTGCTCCAGAGCTGCGGCCGGCAGCGCACCCGGCTGGGAGAAGACCAGCAGGCCGTCCCGGAAGGCCATGAGCGTCGGGATCGACCGGATCTGGGCCGCCGCGGCCAGGCCCTGCTCCACCTCGGTGTCCACCTTGCCGAACACGACGTCCCGGTGCTTGTCGCTGGCCTGCTCGAAGACGGGCGCGAAGCCGCGGCACGGACCGCACCAGCTCGCCCAGAAGTCCACCAGCACGATCCCGTCGCGGGTGACGGTCTCCTCGAAGTTCGCGCCGGTCAACGCCACGCTCGCCATGTCCAACCTCCACGTTTCAGTAGTGCTCTCGCACCTACCAACATACCCCCGGGGGTTTACATTCCCCGGGTGGCACCCGCGCCCGCACTCGACCGGCGGGAATGCCGGGCGGCCCCGGCGCGCTATGGTCGATGCAGATACCCTGGGGGGTATCAGGATCGGAGGATGAGATGCAAGAGGTGAACTTGGCGGACTTCGCCGCCGCACACGCCGACGGGGCCGCCGTGGTGGACGTCCGCGAGCCGTTCGAGTACGTCGAGGGGCACGTGCCCGGCGCCCGGTCGGTGCCGCTGGCGCAACTGCCGGCAGTGGTCGGAGAGCTCCCCCGCAACCGCCCCGTCTACGTCATCTGCGCCAGCGGTGGTCGCAGCATGTCCGCCGCGCAGTTCCTGGCCCGCGCCGGCATCGACGCCCGGTCGGTCGCCGGCGGCACCGGCGGGTGGGCCCGCAGTGGTCGCGCTGTCGCGACGGGAGCGGACGCGTGAACCTCGGCGGGATGCTGAAGATGGTCTTCGGAAAGCCCTACACCTCCGTCGGGCCCGAGGAGGCTGCGGCGCTGGTCGCCGACGGAGGGCTGTTGCTCGACGTTCGGGAACCGGCCGAGTGGCGGGCCGGCCACGCGCCCCGGGCCCGGCACATCCCGCTCGGCCAGCTCGCCGGCCGGGTCGGGGAAGTGCCGGCGGACCGGCCGGTGATCACTGCGTGCCGGTCGGGGGCGCGCTCGCGGCAGGCGGCTGCGCTGCTCGCCCGCGACCGGCACCAGGTCTACAACCTGGCCGGCGGGATGCGGGCCTGGGTCCAGGCCGGAATGGCGCTCCAGGCCAAGGGTGGGCGGCCCGGGCACCTGAGCTGAGGGCCACCCGGAGGGCCGAGATCGGCCAGATCGCCACGCCGGCGGCAGCCGCAGGCACGTGCTCAGGCAGCACACTTGCCGCAGGTGCCGAATATCTCCAGGGTGTGCCCGACATCGGTGTAACCGTGCTGATTGGCGACCTGGTCGGCCCAGCGTTCCACGGTCGGTCCGGCCACCTCGACGGTGCGCCCGCAAGAGCGGCACACGAGATGATGGTGATGCCGGCTCTGCCTGCAGCGACGGTACAGCTGCTCCCCATTCGGCAGCCTGGTCGAGTCGATGTCACCGTTGTCGACCAGCATCTGCAGCGTGCGGTAGACCGTGGTCAGGCCGACGCGAGCGTTGCGCGCGACAAGCATCTGGTGCAGCCGCTGCGCACTGTGGAACGCGTCCACCTCGCGCAGCAGCGCCAGGACTTCGGCGCGCTGACGGGTGTTGCGCGTCGCTCCCCGCAATGCGTCGGTCACGGCTCGCCGTCTCCTCCCACCGTGGCGGCTGCTCGACGCCGGCACACCGGTCCGTCCGGGCTTCGCAGCACACGACATCCCAACTCATTATGCACTGCGCATATGCATGACCTCGCATGCGAGTGGAGACGCCACCAAGACCCGACACCGGGAGCGGCACCCGGGGCCAGCGCGGCCGTCGGACGTGTTGGCCGGTGGCCGGTGGCCGGCGCGGAACCCGGTGGGTGATGGTCCCGCGCCGGCCGGTCCGCCACCCTCGAGGTACCCCCTACCTCAGCGGACCACAGAAATGGTAACGGATATCAGTTGCACCAATCAGGCGAGCACCTCGAAGGTGAAGGTCTTCGGACCGGAGGTGACGGTGCCGCCGGTGGCGGCGAGCGTGCCGGTCACCTCGAAGGTGACGGCGTAGGTGCCGGGGGCATCGAAGCCCCAGTTGGCGTGGGCATGGGTGTTACGGCTGACGTTGAGGCTGTCGGGCAGGCCGTTGCCACTGTCGAACAGCACGGTCGGGGTGCCACCGGAGACGGTGTAGACGCTGAATCCCGCCGGCCCGGAGACGCTGGTGAGTCTGAACGTGACGCGGTTGTTCTGGAAGACGCCGGAGGGCACCTCCGCCGTGTTCCAGCCGGCCCAGAGCAGCCCCGCGGTGCTGGACTGCGGCAGGACCCAGGCTTGTCCGCCAGTGCCGAGGAAGGACCAGGCGGCGGTGCCCGGCACGGCGATCTCGGCGGTGTTCGGCACCCGGAAGAGCACGTCGGCGGGGTCGCGCTCGACGTCGGTGCCGCCAGCGCCGTCGAGGACGTTGACGGTGAGCGCGCCTGCGGCGTAGTCGACGTCGATCACGTCGACGTGGCCCGCGGAGAGCACCACGGGCGCCGCGGCGACGGGAGTCGCGGCGCCGACGAGCAGGGCGGCGGTGAGCGCGACCGCGGCGAGGAACCGGTTACGGAGCACCATCGCGCTCATGCCTTGACCGTGAAGCGGAGCGTGGCGGGGGCGGAGGCGATCTGTTCGCCGGTGCCGGCCAGGGTCCCGGTGGCCTGGACCGTCACGCAGTACGTGCCGGCCGCGTCGAACGCCCAGTTGGCGTGCGCGTGGTCACCGGCGGTCAGGGCGAGGGCGTCGGGCAGGCCGTCACCGCTGTCGGCCAGGACGCTCGGTTGGCCGACGGCGTTCTCGGTGTAGATCGCGAGCTGGCCCGGGCCGGCGACGGACTGGACGGACAGCGTCAGCGAGTCGTCGGCGAAGACGCCGCCCGCGACCTCCTCGGCGGCGATGCCGGGCCAGATCAGATCGGCGTTCTGGATCTCGGGCAGGATCCACACCTGGGACACGCCGGGGGTGCCGAGGAAGGCGAACGCGGGGTCGGCGGGGACGGTGACCTTGGCCTGACGCTTGACGACCAGCCTGACCTCGCCGGTGCCGTACTCGACGTCGTTGTCCTCGTCGTGGACGCCGATCTCCAGCACACCACCCGCGTAGGCGACGTCGACGACGTCGAGGTGACCGGTATTGAGCACCACGGTGGAGGTGCCGGCCGCCTGGGCGGGCAGGGCCGTGGCGACCAGCGCCACACCCAGCACGCCCGAGGCCAGCAGATGACGAACGGTGCTGCGCACGAAGAAGCTCCTCTCCCGAGGCGGTCCCCGATGGACCACCTCTTAATGAAAAGCATAGTCGTTTTCATTAAGCCTGGATAGGGTGCCGCGGACGGCGGCGCCACCTGGTCAACAGACCGTGCCGGGGGGCGAACAGCCAGGCGGCCAGGAAGACGGCGGTGGCGACCAGCACGACGGTGCCGCCGACCGGCGTGTCGTAGCTCCAGGACAGGTACAGCCCGATGGTCGCCGAAGCACCGCCGATCACCGGGGAGAGCAGCATCATCACCGCGAGTCGGTCGGTGAGCAGCCGGGCTGCCGCGGCGGGGGTGATCAGCAGGGCCAGGACGAGGATGTTGCCGATGGTCTGCAGCGAGATCACCACGGCCAGCGCGACCAGGACGTAGAGCGCGATGTCGAGCCAGAAGACCGGCAGTCCCATCGCGCGGGACATCTCGCGGTCCAGGCAGACCGCGACGAACTCCTTGTGCAGTGCCAGCACCAGCCCGAGGATGATCAGGCCGGCGCCTCCGACGAGGTACAGGTCCCGGTCCGGGATGCCGGTGATGGAGCCGAAGAGGAACGACTGCAGGGATCCGGCGTAGCCGGGCGCCTGGGAGATGATCACGATGCCGAGGGCGAACGCGCCGACCAGGAGGACCCCGATCAACGAGTCCTCCTTGACCCGCCGGTTCTGCGCGAGGATCGCGATCAGCAGGGCGGTGGCCACGCCGGCGACCGCTCCGCCGAGAACCAGGCTGCCCTGCAGCACGAAGGCGGCCGCGATGCCGGGGAAGACCGCGTGTGCCACGACGTCGCCGATGAAGGCCATCCCCCGCAGCACCACGTAACAGCCGACGACGCCGCAGACGACACTCGACATGAACGCCATGGCCAGCGCCTTGGGCAGGAAGGCCAGATCCGGGTTGAACAGGTCGGTGAGGAAATCGGTGATCGACATCAGGTCGCCTTCACGAGCTTCAGCAGCGGGGAGGTCGTGCTCACCCCGAAGGTTGTGGTCCACGCCTCGGCGTCCTGCAGGTCGGCCGGGCGCCCGTCGGCGACGACCCGGCCGTTGAGCAGGACCAGCCGGGTGCAGGAGTCCACTGCGGCGACCAGGTCGTGGGTGGTCATCAGCACCGCCCGGCCCTCCTGCGCCAGGGCGCGGAACAGGTCTCCCAGCAGCTCCTGGGTGGGCATGTCCAAGCCGGTGAACGGCTCGTCGAGCAGCAGGATGCTCGGGCCGAGCGCGAGCGCCCGCGCCACCAGGACACGTTGGCGCTGCCCGCCGGACAGCTCACCGACCGGCCGGCGGCGCAGCCCGGTCAGCTGCACCCGGTCGAGCGCGTCGCCGACCGACCGCCAGTCGGCCACCCCGGGGCGGCGGAGCAGACCCAGGCGGCCGGTACGCCCGGTCAGCACCGCCTGCTCGACGGAGATCGGGAAGTCCCAGGTGAACTCATGGCGCTGGGGGACGTAGCCGATGTCGGCGCGGCCGGGACGCGACGGCCTGCCCTCCACGGTCACGGTGCCGCCGCGGGTGCGGGTCAGGGTCAGAATGGCGCGTAGCAGCGTCGTCTTCCCGGCGCCGTTGGGCCCGAGCAGTCCGACCAGCTCGCCCCGGTCCAGGTGCAGCCGCACGTCGCGCAGGACCGGCCGGCCGCCGAGGTCCACGTCCAGCCCGTCGATGTCCAGTGCTCTCACCGCCGGCCCTCCGACGCCGACACGACGCGTTCCTCCTCGGCCCGCCGCTTCGCGGCGCGTCCGCGCAGCAGCAGGAGAACCAGCCCGACGGCGAGCAGGAGGGCCGTTCCCATCAGCCCCGTACGCAGCATCGTCGACGAGGTGCCCGCCGACGCGTCGACGTCGGCCTGGTTCCCGCTCACCGCTGCCGCCCCCGTCGCCCCGGGGATGTCCGCCGTGGCGGCGAACGCCTGGTCGCCGCTGGTGCCGTCCCCCACCGCGAAGCGCAGGGTGCGGGTGGCCGAGACCGTCTCACCGTTGATCAGGTCGGCCGACGCCCGCACGGCGACGAGGTAGACGCCGGGCATGGTGAACACCCAGTTGGCATGGGTGTGGGTGTTCACCTCGGCCCAGAAGGGCTGGGGCTTCGACTCGGCGGATCGCCACAACGGCTGCGGTGGCGTGAAGTTGCCCGACTGCAGGTACGTCGTCAGGCTTCCCGGTCCCCGTACGCCGAGCAGGGTCAGGGTGACGCCACGGTCGATGGTCTGCATCACCCGGGGGTCCTGGGTGTTCCAGCCGAGCCAGACGACGTCCTGGTTCTGGACCTGCGGCACCACGTACACCCGCTTGCCGGCCTCGACGCCGAGGAAGGCGTACGCCGGATCGTCCGGAACGCTCTGCAGCGCGGCGTCGGATACGCGGAGCACGGCCTCGTCGGGGTTGCGCCACACCGGTCGCGCCTGCGTGCCGTCGTGGATCAGCAGCGTCCACTGGTCGTCCACGTAGCGGGGACCGAGGTCGACGTGCCCGGTGGCGAGTTCCGCCCGTCCGGTGGTGACCGGCTGGTCGGCGGCGATCGACTGGCCGAGACCCGGCACCGGCTCCTCGGCCCGCGCCGGGCTCTGCGCCGTGGCCAACACGACCACCGCGCCCAGCACGATCCGCAGGACTGCGGTGGCCCGGTGACGCCGCCCTCGCGTCCGTTCTGCCGTCACTGGTTCCTCCATCACTTGTCCGTGGTCAGGCAGTTGCGCAACGATTCGGCGTTGAACCGCATCATCTCCGCGTAGGTGGTGACGTCCCGGTCGAAGGTGTCGCCGTAGATCGGACACACCCGCAGTCCCTCCTCCCGGGCCACCTCGGTCAGGGTGGTGGACCGGGCCGCCAGGTTCGGCTCCAGGAACACGGCGGGGATCTTCAGGTTGCGGATCGTCTCGGTGAGCCGGCGGCGGTCGGCCAGGCTCGGCTCGGTCGCCGGGTTCGGGGTGACGAAGCCGGAGACGTTCATCCCGTACGCCTGCGCCAGATAGCCGAACGCGTCGTGGGTGCTGACGAGGTGGCGTCGCGACGGTGGGATCCGCGCGATGGTGTCCCGGACGTGGCTGTCGAGCTTCTCCAGTTCCCGGATGTAGGCCGCCGCGTTCGCCCGGTAGGTGGTCGCACCCGCGGGGTCGACCCCGATCAGGGTGTCCCTGATCAGCTCCACGTAGGAGATCGCGTTGCGCACGTTCTGCCACAGGTGCGGGTCGATCTCGCCGTGTACGTGCTTGCCGAGGACGGCCTGCGGCAGCTGATGGACCTGGGTGCCGGGCCGGCCCAGGAACCGGAACCTGCGGTCGCCGGGTACTTCGCGCAGCGCCTTGTTCGGTACCTCGATGACGGTGCTGGCCGGGTCGTGCACCCGCTGGTTGGCCTCGCCGCCGCCCTTCGGGTCGGCGAACAGGTAGAGGCGCCGCTCGTCGAGGTCCGCGGTGACGTCGGCGTGTCCGGAGTGCAGTACCGTCGCTCCGGTCATCCCCGGCACCGAATGGGGATCCACCCCGACCGCGAAGGTGAACACCTGCTCGCCCAGTGGCACGGGAGCCGTGTCGGGGGTGACCGCCAACCGTGCGCGCATGGTCAGCCGGTAGACGCCCGGCCTGGTGAACGCCCAGCTCATGTGGGTGTGCGCGTCGGGTGGCAGCCTGGCGGTGTCGTCCCGGTACCCGTTGGCGGCTTCGAACCCGTCGGCCGAGTCGACGGAGAACGACGGGTTGCCGAACGACCCGGTCAGGTACGCGAGCAGCCGCCCCGGCCCGTCCGCGGCCGTCGCGCTGAGCAGCACGTCGGAGGCGCGGTTCGCGCCCAGCGCCGCGCCGGTGCCGCGGACCCGCATGCCCAGCCAGATGGTGTCCAGTGACACGTCCTCGACCAGCGGGATGATCTCGGCGGCGTACTTCACCGCCCCCTCGGCCAGCGAGACGTTCGGCACGCCGTCGCGCAGGTTCGCGTCCAGCGCCTTGATGACGGCCTGCTCTTCCAGGAGCAGGTAGTTGCTGAACGCGACATCCGCGTAGACGACGTCGCGCACGTCGCGCAGCGACGGCTCGTAGCTGTGCGGATCGGCGCCGTCGGGCACCAACGAGGTGACCAGCACCCGGTCACCACCGACGTTGCCCACCAGGTCGCGGAGGATCCCGGTGGTGGTGACGACCTGGACCCGCTCGTCGTGCGCGCGCAACGTCGCCCCGGACCGGCAGCCGTAGGTCAGCGACGCGATCAGCAGCAGCGGCAGCAGCAGCCACAGCCGTGGGCTCGGCCGGCGGCGGCGGGCCACCAGCGCCAGCAGGGTCCCCACCGCGACCAGGATCACGCCGGCCGCTCCGGCCGTCAGCACCCAGCCGGCGCCGGTGCGAGGCAGGACGCCGCCGTCGCCGTCACCCCCGTCGTCAGCACCGCCACCGGGGCCGAAGCCGTCGGTCGGGTCGGTGTTGTCACCGACGGCGATGGTGAGCGTCTTCGTGTCGGTGACCGCCCTGCCGGCGCTGGTGGTACCGCTCATCTGCACGGCGAGGCGGTACAGGCCCGGCTTGCTGAACGCCCAGTTGCCGTGCGCGTGGCTGTTCAGTGCCACACCGGTCTTCTGCGGGAACGGCCTGCTGGAGTCGAACAGCACGTCGGCGTTGCCGAACGCGCCGGTCAGGAACAGGGCGAACCGGCCGGGTCCGTCGACCCCACGTAGCGTCCACGTGACGTCGCCCCTGACACCCGACACGACGGACGGGTGCTGGGTGTTCCAGCCGGGCCACACAAGTCCCGCCTGCTGGGTCTGCGGCAGCAACCACACCGTGTCGCCCGGGTCGCCGAGGAATCCGGTGCCCGCGGGCACCGTCGTCTTCGCCTTGTCCTTGATCTGAAGGACCACGTCGGCGGTCTCCCGCCAGACCGGAGGACTGCTCCGGTCGTCCTTGATCCGGATCGTCCAGCTGTCCCCGGACAACTGCGGACCCATGTCCACGTGTCCGTCGGCGATCACCTGGCGGGCAGCCGTGGAGGTGGCCGCCGCCTTCACCGCGGACGGTGAAGCTGCGGTGGGCCCCGGCGCGGCAGCCGGCTTCGGCGCTGTCACGGGCGCGGGCGCGGCGACCGGCGGCCCGTCACGCCGCGCCGCCGGTTCGGGCGCCACCGGTGGCGGCTGCCCGACCGGGTCGATGACGGGCACGCGCACCCGGTACGTCGCGTCGGCACTGACCTCCCGGCCGGAGCGCAGGGCGGCCGAGCCGGTCAGGGTCAGCCGGTACTCGCCGCCCGCGTCGAACGCCCACACCACGCCGCCGGTACGGGTCCCCACCGGCAGCCGCACCGACCGTTTCCCGCCCGGCCCGCTGCCGAGCAGCGGGCTCGCCGCGCCCAGGCCGGACAGGGCGTAGGCGGTGAACGTTCCCGGCCCCTCGACCGAGCGCAGGGTGAGGGTCACCGCCTCGTCGACGACGACGCCGGGGCTCAGCCCGGTGGTGTCCAGGGCCGGGAATCCGGTGTCACCGGCGGCCAGTGACCACACGGGGTGTCCCGGCGCCCCGAGGAAGGCGAGGGCCTTTCCGGCCGGCACCCGGCCGGAAAGGCCGCCGTCCGGGCCGAGCACCACCTCGGCCGGATCATGCCCGGGCTCGTCCCGGGCCGCCTGCGCGGCGTCGCGAATTCGCAGCGACATCGACTCGCCGTCGAGCGCGACGGAGACCAGGTCCGCGCCGGCCGCCGCGAGCACGACCGGCTCCGCAGCCGCCGCCGTCGCCCCTACGGCCAGCACCAGTACGGCCGAGGCAAGGCCGGCGGCCACGGCACGCACACCTCTCGTCGTCATTGCCTGCTCCCCGATCGGCGTGATGATGGTTCGTCGTGCCGCATCGAGCCGGCGCGGCTGATGGCGGCGGGCACCCTCCGGTGTGCCGGAGGGGCGGGTGCGGTTCCTTCGGTGGGGCGCAGCCGTGTCACTCCTCGTCCTTCCCCGTGCGGTCGACGTTCGGTCGTGGGTCGTCGGGGCCTTGCCCGGCACGACCGGCCGGCGGCGCCGGGCGGTCGGGGGCTGTCCCGCCGCCGGCCTGTGCGCGCCCCTCCTCCCGGGCGGCGGCCACGGCCCGCGCGAGCTGACGGGCCCGCCGTCGACGGGCCCCGACCAGCGCCCAGCCGGCGAGGGCCAGCAGGGCGAGCAGGGCCAGCTGCGGCCAGGGCACCGCCCAGACGACGACCTGTGCCGTGTCGCCCTGCGGCGGCGGGTCGAGGACCTGCTCGCCCACGGCGGCGGGCGTGACGCCGGCGATCGTGGTCAGCCGGAACAGCGGTGGCACACCGGTCACGCGTACGGAGGCGGTCAGTTCACCGCCGGGCAGGATCTCCGGCAGGGCCGCCGCGTCCGCCGAGCGCCGGCCGAGGCCGAACGGTCCGGCCGCGCCGAGCGTGGGCCGCGCGGTGAGCCGTACGTTGCCGGTGTTGCGGACCGTGAAGGTCGCGGTGAGCCGGCCACCGGCAAGGGGGTTGACCGAGCCGGTGTGCCGCACCCGAAGGTTCTCGACGGTCAACGCCGGTTGCAGTTCCCCGGTGACGCGCAGGTAGACGCGCACACCGACCCGGTGGTCGACGGCGACCTGGTTGCCCTGCGCGTCCGCCGTCGTCGTCGCGAGCGAGGCGACGATCCCGCCGGCGTGGTCCCCCGGTGTGGCGTTGCCCGGCACGGTGAGCGTGAACGGGACGATCAGCCGGGACGTCGACGGGATGGTCAGGGTCCGGCGGGTCAGGCGGACCCAGGAGCCGACGTCCGTGGGCTGTCGAGCACCGGCCAGCAGGTCGAAGCCGCCCTGCGCGGTGGTGAAGGCGTCACTGGCGTAGAGGTTCAGGGTGAGCGGGCGGGCCGAGTGGTTGGTGACCGCGACGTGGTCGGTGAGCGTGGCGCCGGGGTCGAGCTTGTAGGTGAACGCGGCGCGGCCGTTCGGTGCCCGCACGCTCGCCGGCGCCACCCCCCACGTCGCGGCGGACGGCGCCGACGGTGCAGGGAGTGGCGGCGGGGCGGGGGGTGACGGCGGGGCGGGGGCCAGGGCGATGCCGAGCAGTGCGACGACGACGGCGGGCAGGCGCATGGCGAGGCTGGTTTCCGTTCCTGGACACGAGGGGGATGGGGCGGGGTGGGCGGGCCGCGGCATCGGTCCCGCCCACCCCGCGACCGTCCGGTGGTCGGCTCGGCGCGAGACCGCCGGACGGGTCCGGGTGATCAGATCGCGGTGAGGGTCAGGGTCGCGGTGTACGCCCCGGCGGCTGTCTCGGTGGGCAGGCTCAGCCGCAGGCCCGCGCCCAGTTGCGCGGTGCCCCGCCCGGCGCCGCCCGGTGCCGAGCCCAGCACCGCGCTGTTACCGAGCCCGCCGCCGACGCCGACGACGTACGGCGCCACCTCGGGGCCGGCGACCACGTCCTGGCCGGCGGCCTGGGCGAGGACCCGCGGGGTCCAGCCGAGGTAGCCGGCGCTGAAGCTCGCGCCCGCCGGCCCGGCGAAGTCCGCCGGGATCTGCCCGGAGGCGCTCCACCCCGGCTGACCGGCGCGGGTGTCGGTCACCGTGACCGGCCGCAGCTCGCCGCTGCTCTCCCAGCGGTCACCGCCGGCACCCAACTGGGCGGGCGGCAGCACGACGGCCCGGTCGTCCGGGTCGACGCTGAGCACCAGGGAGCCCTGCGTCTCGTCGATCGACGCGGTGACGGTCTGCGAGGGGCCCGGCTCCTGCGGCGGGAACGCCACCCAGAGGGTCGCCGGTTCGCTGGTCGCGACCACGGTGTGGTCGTCGTCGTAGAGCTTGACGACGTACTCGCAGGCGTTCAGCTCCCGGGTGGCGGTGAAGGAGTAGCTTGCAGCCGCCTCCCCGGCGACGATGCTCCAGTCCGCCGCGCCCGGACACCTGCTGAACCAGTGGTAGTGGTCCAGTTCGGTCTGTGGCGTCTGCGCTGCGGCAAGTGTCACCGTGTCGTTGGGCTGGTACTCGTCGGCCATCCCGCCGATCGACAGGCCGATCTCCGGGTCGCCTCCGGACAGCTCGCCGACGACGAAGGAGTAGTCGACCGGTCCGGTGCTGACCGTGGTGCCGTCGGTCCGCGTCGCGTCGGCCTGGAACGTCAGGGTGTAGCCACCCAGCGCGCTGAACGCCCAGTTGGCGTGCGCGTGGGTGTGCACCGGGACGTCGATCGCGTCCGGCAGCCCGTCGTCGCCACGGAACTTGATGATCGGACCGCCGAATGCGTCCTGGGTGAACAGCGTGACGTTTCCCGGGCCCTGCACGTCGAGCAGGCTCAGCCGCACCTTGTCGCCGGTGAACACCCCCTCGTCGAGCGTGGTGGTGTTCCAGCCCGGCCAGAGCAGGTCCGGGTCCTGGGTCATGGGCAGCAGCCAGATGCGTGAACCGGCCGTTCCCAGGAACGCGAACCGCGGGTCGTCCGGCACCGGCGTCTCCGCCTGCGGCAGCACCTGGAACGTGACGTCCGCCGGATCGCGGATCACGGACGGGCTGACGGTGTCGTCATGCACCTTGAGGGACAGCTTCCCGTCGGTGTAGCGCACGTCGACGGCGTCGGTGTGCCCCTTGGACAGCACCGGCCTCTCGGCCGCCGACGCGGTGGCGGGGACCAGCACCACGCCGGCGGCCACGACCGCTGCGCAGGTCAGGGCCGCGAGAGTGCGCTCCCTCGCTGTCGCGTTCATACCTCCCCTTCCACACCACACCCGCCTGCGCGCGGCCGTCACCAGGACGCCTTGCGTACCCCGGGCAGTTCGCCCCGCAGGGCCAACTCCCGGAACCGCACCCGGGACAGCCCGAAGCGGGTCAGCACGCCACGCGGGCGGCCGTCGATCTGGTCCCGCGACCGCAGCCGCACCGGGCTCGAATCCCGGGGCAGCCGGCCGAGCCGGCGGACCGCCCCGGCGCGTACGTCCGGGTCCGTGTCCGGGTGGGCGATCAGCCGCTTCAGCTCGGCCCGCGCCTCGGCGTGCCAGGCCACCAGTTCCTCGCGGCGGGCCTGCCGGTTGACCAGGCTCCTGCGGGCCATCAGCGTGCCTCGCGGAACTCGACGTGGCGGCGCACCACCGGGTCGTACTTGCGCAGCACGAGGCGGTCCGGGTCGTTGCGGCGGTTCTTGCGGGTCACGTACGTGTAGCCGGTGCCGGCGGTGCTGCGCAGCCGCACGATCGGACGCACGTCGGTCTGCCTGGCCATCAGAGCTTCACCCCTCGCGCGCGCAGCTCCGCGACGACTGACTCGATGCCCCTGCGGTCCACCGTCTTGAGCGCCTTCGCGGTCAGCGTCAGCCGGACCCACCGGCGCTCCGCTGGCAGCCAGTAGCGGTGGTTCTGCAGGTTCGGGTTCCACCGGCGGCGGGTACGCCGGTGGGAGTGGGACACGGCGTTGCCGAAGCTCGGTTTCGCGCCGGTGACGTCACAACGTCGGGACACGGTGATCGTTCCTCCCTGGAGTTGCCATCCAAACGACAATGGTTTTCATTCTTCCATCGCCGGCCCATAATGGCAATCATTTCCAGTTACGTCGAGAGGGAAGCCGATGTCGTCGTCACCACAGGCCCCGCCGACCGCAGGGTGCCCGGCTCAGACCCCCGACCAGGCGTCGTGCTGGGCGACGTCGCCAATCCTGTCGTCGACGTCCAGGCCGCCGGCCACGGCATCGAACGCGTGCAGCAGGCGCACCGCGCGGCTGCGGGGCAGCAGCCGCTCGTCCAGCCGGAGCCACAGCGACGCCGTCGTACCCTCGTCGTGGACGAGCAGCCCGTTGGGCCCCGCCTCCCGGCCGGGCAGCCAGCTGAGTACGGGCTCCGGGGGCGCTGCCGAGCCGACCTGCGGTGAGGCGACGTAGTTGGCGATGAACTGCCGGTGGAACAGCACGTCCGAGCGGCGGAAGCGCCGGCCCCGCAGGATGTGGGTCCGGTCGAGGTCGTACGCCCCGGTGCGACCGGCCCGCACACCAGCCCGGTGGACGCGCCGAATGAGGTCGCCGACGGTTTCGTCCGGGTCGACCGGCACGACGGCGGGAACCGGCTGCGCGGTGCAGCACAGGGCCCGGTGCATGTCCTTGCTGTACCAGCGGTTGGCGGCCATGACACTCAGCACCGGCTGCCGCCAGCCGAACTGCCGCCACAGGGTGACGGCGGTCAGCGCCTCCATCGCCGAGGCACCGCCGACGTCGAGCCGGCGGGTGAGCCGCCGGAGCGCGCCGGCGAACGCGGCGGACCGGAGCACCGGCTGATGCCACCGCGAGCGCTCCGGCGGGGTACCGGCCCACTCCGGGGGCGGCTCCCGCCACGGCAGCGTGGGCAGGAGTGCGTCCCAGTAACGGTCCGCCTCCGCGCGCCGCTGCGCCCAGCGGGGCGAGCCCTGGTCCCGGGCGATGTCGAGGGGGCGCGCGGTGGATCCGGCCGGCGGCCGTCCCGCCAGGAGCCCGGCGAGCTCCGCCCGCAGCCGCTCAAGGGAGATCCAGTCGAGCATGACGTGATGCGCGACGAGCACCACGTGGGTGGGCCGCCCGTCGACCACGGTCACGGTGACCCGCCAGGGCGGGCCGGCGGTCGGATCGAGCGGCGACGACTGCGACCAGGTGCCGGCCTCGGCGACGAACCGGCCGATGTTCGCGCGGTCGCCGTCGACCACGGCCGGCGCGCCGCCGGTCCGGGCCTGCACGATCTGGTACGGCAGTCCGGTGCGCTCGTGCACGTCGTAGCGGGTCCGCAGGACGTCGTGCCGGCGTTCGAGAACCGCGATCGCCTCCGTGACGGCCGGCAGGCCGACGCCGGCCGGCACCGCCACGGAGGCGGTCAGGTTGACCTCCCCCAGCATCTCCGCCGGGTACGGCTCGGCGTTGCGCCAGATGTAGAGCTGGCCGAAGGTCAGTGGTCCGCTGTCCGTACGGTCGCTCATCCAGATGCCTCCTGCGGGCACGGCGCGCCACCGGCGCGGTCGCGCGATTCGACAGCAGCATGGGTCGTCCGAGCTCGACGCCGCAACGACTCCGGGGCGACGCGAACGCCCGTTGTGCGGGCTCAGCAACGGTTGACGGCCGAAGCAACAGACGTTGATGTGCGGTGGACGGGGCGTTCCTAGGCTCGGGTGTCATGCAGACGAACGGCCTGGTCGAGGGCGGGTACACCACTGCGGGGCGGGTCCGGTCCGCCGTGCTGCGCGGTGTCGGCGGTCAGGTGCCGGCGCGTACGGTGACCAACGACGAGGTCGCCGCGCGGACCGGAACCTCCGTCGGGTGGATCGAGGAGCGCACCGGCATCCGCGAACGCCGGGTGGTCGACGCCGGCACCGCCACCTCCGACCTCGCCGTGGGCGCCGCCGAGCAGGCCCTGAAGTCCGCCGGCGGACCCGCCCCGGACGTGCTGATCGTGGCGACCACCACCCCCGACCACCCCTGCCCCGCCACCGCTCCTGCGGTCGCACAGCGACTGGGGCTCGGCGGCGTCGCCGCGTTCGACCTGAACGCCGTCTGCACCGGCTTCGTCTACGGTCTGGCCACCGCCGCGGGTCTGGTGCGCTCCGGGATGGCCGGGACCGTGCTGGTCGTCGGCGCGGACACCTTCTCCACGATCGTCGACCCCGACGACCGGGACACCGCGGTGATGTTCGGCGACGGCGCCGGCGCGGTCGTCGTCGGCGCCGGCGACGAGGCCGAGCCCGGTGCGCTGCTCGCCGTCGATCTGGGCAGCGACGGGAGCCTCGAGCAGGCGATCCAGGTGGCGGCGGGCGGGTCCCGCCTGCCGTCCGCCGCAGGCCTCCCCCGTTCCGCCCGGACCCTGGCCATGAGTGGTCGCCTGGTCTACCGTCACGCGGTCCGTCGGATGTCCCAGTCCTGCCGGGCGGTGCTGACCCAGGTCGGTTGGCGACCGGCCGACGTCGACCGGCTGGTGCCGCACCAGGGCAACCTGCGCATCCTGCGGGAGGTCGCCGCGGAACTCGGTGTGGACGCCACGTGCCTGGTCAGCAACATCTCCCACGTCGGCAACACCGCTGCCGCGTCGATACCCCTCGCGCTGGCCGACGCGGTCGCCGCCGGAGAGCTGCGGCCGGGCGACCGGACCGTGATCACCGCGTTCGGCGGCGGCGCGACCTGGGGCTCGGTCGCGCTGCGGTGGCCCCACCTCGACCGACTCGTCTCGTAAGGACAACCATGGACAAGAACCAGATCCGGGCGGTCGTGCGCGACGTCGCACACCAGGTGCAGATCGACCTTCCCGACGACGTGGTGCGCGGCGGCGGCCGGTTCGAGGACCTGGGCGTCGACTCCCTCACCGTCATCGACCTGCTCAACCGGGTCGAGACCACGTTCGACATCGAGATCCCGGACAGCGCTCTCTACTCCATCGACAGCATCGACCAGCTGGTGGACCACATCGCGGAGGCAGTGGTATGAGGATCGAACCGCAGCGCAGCGGCAGGTTGGGCGTCGTCGTCACCGGATTCGACGCCGCGCGGGCGTCCGACGAGGGCATCCGGCACCTCAAGAAGACGATCTACACCGAGAAGATCGCGGTGCTCAAGGGTCAGGAGCTCGACCCGCACCAGTTCCTCGCCCTCGGTGAACGCTTCGGCACGGTCGAGCCGTACTACGAGGAGATCTACCACCACCCCGAGGTGCCGCAGGTCTTCGTCTCGTCGAACATCCCGGACAACGGCAGGCAGGTCGGGGTGCCGAAGACGGGACGGTTCTGGCACTCCGACTATCAGTTCATGCCGCGTCCGTTCGACCTCACGTTCATCTACCCGCAGGTGATCCCGACGACGAACCGCGGGACGTACTTCATCAACCTCTGCACCGCCTACGACGCGCTCGACGAGGACCTCAAGGCGGCGGTGGCCGGCACGACGGCCCGGCACAGCGTACGCCGGTACTTCAAGATCCGCCCCGGTGACGTCTACCGGCCGATCTCGGAGATCCTGGAGGAGATCGAGCAGCGCACACCCACGGTGGAGTTCCCCACCGCCTACCCGCACCCGCACACCGGCGAGACGATCCTGTACCTCAGCGAGGGGTTCACCCAGTCCGTCGTCGACGCGAACGGGACGGAGCAGCCCGAGCTGCTGCGCCGGCTGCTCGACGCGACCGGGCAGCTCGACGGGACGTACCAGGACGACCTGATCCACCTGCAGACGTTCGAGCAGGGCGACCTGCTCGTCTGGGACAACCGGAGCCTGGTCCACCGCGCCCTGCACACCAGCACGCCCGAGCCCGCCGTCTCCTACCGGGTGACCGTCTACGACGAGCCGGAGCAGCGGTGAACGACATCGCGTCCCCGCTGCTCGACAGGGATGCCGGGTTGCGCGACGAGGTGCTCCGGTGCTACCTGCCGCACTGCCGCTACCTGACCTCCATGGCGCTGCAACGCACCGCGGCGGGACTTGAGGGCCATGCCGAACTGACCATCGGCGAGTCCTGCTACATCCAGGACACCGGGCACCTCAACGCCGTCGAAGCCATGATCGGCTACAACCAGATGCTCTACTACGGCATCGCCCGCGCCGTCCGCGATCGCCTCGATCCGGTGTTCGCGACATGGTCCATGGCCGACTTCCGGCGGCGGCAACTCGCCGACATCCTGATCGTCGGGATGAGCAGCACGTTCCGCAGCCCGATCGACCGCAGCGCGTTCAGCGGTGCGATCACGCTGCGCCGGGTCCGGCAGCGACGGCTGCGCCCCGACCAGCCCCCGCTCATCTCGCTGGACACGGCCTTCCGGTTCTGGGACCGCGACGGCGGCGCCTGTTCGGGTCAGGTCGACGTCGCGGTCGTGGTGTCGTGAACGCCACGAGGACCGTCGGCGGCGTCGTGGCCCGGCACGCCACCGCGATCCCGCAACACCCGGCGATCGTCTGCGCCGGACGTGTGCTCACCTACGCGGACCTGCACCGGGGCAGCAACCAGGCAGCCCGCGCCATGACGGCTGCCGGGCTGCGGACCGGCTCCCGAGTCGCCTATCTCGGCGTGGAGTCCGAGTGGTACTACGAACTCTTCGTCGGCTGCGCCAGGGCCGGCACGGTCCTGGTGCCGATCAACTGGCGGCTGACGCCCCCGGAGATCGCGCACATCCTGCGCGACTCCGGCGCGGAGCTGCTCCTCGTCGCCGAGGACAACCGGACCGCCGTCGAGGGGTTACGCGAGGCGTTGCCCCAACTGTCCGAGGTGGTCGCGGTGGCGGACTACCCGGCCTGGCGGGGCGGCCACGACGACGGCGACCTGGTCGACACCACCGGCGGGGACTCCCCGATCGTCCAGCTCTACACCAGCGGCACCACCGGCCTGCCCAAGGGTGTGGTGCTGGCGCAGCGCAGCTTCTTCGCCGTCCGCGACGGACTCGACCGCGAGGGGCTGGACTGGATCGACTGGCGGCCCGACGACGTCAGCCTGATCGGCATTCCCGGCTTCCACGTCGGCGGGATCTGGTGGGCTGCGCAGGGACTGACCGCCGGCGTCACGAACGTCTCCATGCCGTTGTTCGACAGCCGCACCGCCGTGGAGCTGATCCGCGACCGTGGGGTCACCACGATGTGTGTGGTCCCGGCCATGCTGCGCCTCGTCCTCCGCGAGCCGGGCGTCGGCAGGTCCGACTTCGCCGCGCTCCGCAAGGTCGTCTACGGTGGCTCGCCGATCGCGGCGTCCCTGCTGACCGAGGCCATCGAGGTGCTCGGTGCCTCCTTCGCGCAGATCTACGGCCTGACCGAAACCGGCAACACGGCGATCTGCCTGCCACCGGACGACCACGTGCCGGGAAGCCCGAGGCTCACCGCCGCCGGACGGCCGTACCCCGGCATCAGCGCGAAGATCGTGGACGGCGACGGCAGGGAGCTTCCGGCCGGGACCGTCGGGGAGGTCTGCCTGCGGACACCGGCGCGGATGCTCGAATACTGGGGCATGCCGGACGCGACCGCCGCGACCCTGGTCGACGGCTGGATCCACACCGGCGACGCCGGCTACCTCGACCAGGACGGCTACCTCTACATCTGCGACCGGATCAAAGACATGATCATCGTCGCCGGCGAGAAGATCTACCCCACCGAGGTGGAGAACGCCCTGGTGCGGCATCCGGCGGTCGCCGAGGCGGCGGTGGTGGGGGTGCCCGACGACCGGTTCGGTGAGGCGGTCCACGGCTTCGTCGCGTTGGCCCCGGGCGCCACGGCCGGTCCGCGTGACCTGGTCGCCTTCCTGCGCGGCCGGATCGCCGCCTTCAAGATCCCCGTCCGCTTCACCTTCGTCGAGCAGGTGCCGCGCAACCCCAGCGGGAAGATCCTGCGGCGCGAGTTGCGCGACGGGTTCTGGACCGGCCGGGACCGACAGGTCAACTGAACCGTTCGAGGAGCACCGGATGACCACCCCCCTGACCCTGGCCGAGCTGCGCGCGGACGTGGCCGAGCTGCTGTTCCTCGAAGCCGACGAGGTTCCCGACGACGCCAACCTGTTCGAGGAGGGGCTCGACTCGATCCGCGCGCTGGAACTCGTCGAGCGGTGGCGCTCTCGCGGCGCCGAGGTGAGCTTCGTCGACCTGGTCGAGCAGCCCACGGTGACCGCCTGGTGGACGCTGATCGGGCCTCCGGCAGCCGGTGCCACGGATGCCTGACGGGCCCCGGCCGATCAGCGCCGCCCAGCGCGGCATCTGGACCTGGCACCAACTCGAGCCGGACGGCGCGGTGTTCAACATCGCCGAGTACGTCGAGATCCGCGGTGCGGTGGACGTCGACCGGCTGGTCGAGGCGATCCGGCGGGCCGTGGCGGACACCGCAGCCGTCCAGGCCCGCTTCGTCGACGGCGACGACGTCCTGCTGGCCGACGCCCCCTGCCCGGCCGCCCCGGTGGACGTGGTCGACGTACGCGCCGGGTCCGATCCGATGGGTGCCGCGCTGGCCTGGATGAACGACGACCTGGACACCCCGGTCGACCTCACCCGCGACCCGCTGTTCCGGCACGCCGTCCTGACCGTCGCCGGGGATCGCCACCTCTGGTACCACCGGGTCCATCACATCGCGCTGGACGGGTTCGGCCTGGCCCTGGTCGCCCGGCGGGTGGCCGAGATATACACCGCGCTGGTGGCCGGCCACCCGGTGCCCCCGTCGCCCTTCGCCGACCCGGCCCTGCTGGACGGCGAGGAGACCCGCTACACGGCGAGCACCGCCTACGCCGACGACCGGGCGTACTGGACCACGTACTGCGCGGCGCTCGGCGAGCCGGCCACGCTGGCTGCCGGCCGGCCGCCACCGGTGGCCGCCGACCGGGGCGCCCGGCACGGTGTCCGGCGGACCGCCGGGGTGCCGGCGCGGACCATCGAAGCGTTGAAACGGGCCGCCGCCGGGGCGAAAGTCGCCTGGACCGACGTGTTCACCGGAGCGTTCGCCACCTACCTGAGCCGGATGACCGGTGCTACGGACATCGTCCTGGCGCTGCCGGTCATGCTCCGGGTGGGCTCGGTGGCCCTGCGCATTCCCTGCATGACCCTCAACGTGGTGCCCCTGCGCGTCCGCGTCGACGGCGACGACGGCATCTCGACGGTCGCGCGCCGGGTGGCCGGCGCCATCCGGGCCGGTCGGCCGCACCACCGCTACCGCTATGAACAGTTGCGCCGCGACCTGCGCCTGGTCGGCGCCGACCAGCGGCTGTTCGGCCCCGCGGTCAACATCATGCCGTTCGACTACGGTCTGCGGTTCGCCGGTCACCGCGCCTCGGTGCACAACCTGGCCGCCGGGCCGGTCGACGACCTCATGATCGGCCTGTTCGACCGCGCGGACGGCACCGGCATCCGGGTCACGCTCGACGCCAACCCGCGTCGCTACGCCCCCGACGAGGTCGAGCTGCACCTGCGGCGCTTCCTCAAGTTCCTGGACCGTTGGCTCGACGCGGACGGGGCCGCCGCCCGCGACGTGGACCTCCTGCTGACCGGGGAGCGCGAGGCCCTGCTCCGGTTCGGTGGCGCCGCCGCGCACCGGGCACCGGAGGAGACGGTGCCGGCGTTGTTCGAGGAGCAGGCCGCCCGCACCCCGTCGGCGGTGGCCCTCGTCGCGACCACCGGGGACGGTGCGCTGGCCCGGCTGTCGTTCGCCGACCTGAACGTTCGCGCCAACCGGCTGGCGCGGCTGCTGGTGCGACGGGGCGCCGGCCCCGGATCGTTCGTCGCGTTGCTGCTGCCGCGCACCGACGCGCTGCTGGTGGCGTTGCTGGCCACGCTGAAGTCCGGGGCGGCCTACGTGCCGGTGGACCCCGACCTGCCCGCCGCCCGGATCGGCTACCTGTTGTCCGACGCGGGCCCGGCGGTCACGGTCACCGACCGTGACCGGCTCGCCCAGGCCGGTCTCGACGCCGGCGACTGCGTCCTGGTCGACTCGACGCGGACCGTCGCCACGCTCGCCGCGGAATCCGGCGGCGACCTCACCGACGACGAGCGGCCGCGCCCGCTCACCCCGACCGACCCGCTCTGCCTGATCTACACCTCCGGCTCGACCGGCGCCCCGAAGGGAGTGGTCCTCGAACATCGCGGCATGACCAACCTGTACCGGCACCATCGGGCGCACCTCATCGACCCGGAGACCGCCGCGCAGGGCGGACGCCGGATGCGCGCCGCGCTGACCGCCGCGCTGTCGTTCGACACCTCGTGGGAGGGGCTGTTCTGGCTGATCGCGGGACACGAGCTGCACCTGCTCGGCGACGACGCGCGCTACGACCCCGATCAGGTCGTACGCTATGTCGACCAGCACCGCCTCGACTTCCTGGACGTCACACCCACCTACGCCGAGGAACTGCTCCGCGCGGGCCTGCTGTCCACCGGCCGGCACCGTCCCGCCGTGATGGCTCTCGGCGGGGAGGCCACGTCAGCGCAGCTCTGGACGACGCTGCGCGGCACCGCCGGGGTCCGGTCGTACAACCTGTACGGGCCGACCGAGTGCACCGTGGACGCCCTCTGGTGCCGCCTGGCCGACAGCCCCACGCCGATCATCGGGCGACCGGTCACCAATGGCAGTGCCCACATCCTCGACGAGCACGGCAACCTGCTGCCCCCGGGTGCCGTCGGTGAGCTGTTCCTGGGTGGCGTGCCCGTGGCCCGTGGCTACCACCGGCGTCCCGAGCTCACCGCCGAACGGTTCGTCCCGGGGACCGCCGGGCTTCCCGGCATCCGCCTCTACCGCACCGGCGACCTGGCGCGTCGGCGTCCCGACGGCGCCGTCGAGTTCCTCGGCCGCAGCGACGACCAGGTGAAGGTCCGCGGGCTGCGCATCGAGTTGGGCGAGATCGAGGACGCGTTGCGCCGCCACCCGGCCGTGGCGCAGGCCGCCGCGGCGGTGCGGGCGGACCACCGGCTCGGCGACCGGCTCGTCGGGTACGTCGTACCGGCAGCGGGGACCCCGCCCACGCCCGCCGAGTTGCGGGTGCATCTCGGCGGTGTCCTCCCCGCCTACATGGTCCCGGCGGCGTACGTCGTCCTACCGGCGCTGCCCCGCAACCCGAACGGCAAACTGGACCGGCGGTTGCTGCCCCCGCCGCCGCCGTCGGCCGACGCGGCCGGACGGGAACCGCGCGGGCGGTGGGAGCACCGGTTGTGCGCCCTGGTCGGCGAACTGCTCGACCAGCCACGGGTCGGCCCCGATGACGACTTCTTCGCCCTCGGCGGCCATTCCCTCACCGCGGCCCGACTCATCCGGCAGATCCGGTACCGCTACGGGCGGGAGCTCTCCGTCCGCGCGGTCTTCCGGAGCCCCACCCTCGCCGCCCTGGCCCGTGCGCTCGACGACGACCACGGCACCCGGGACCACGGGGCGACCGCTACGGACCTCGAACGCGACGCCTGCCTCGACCCGGCCGTCACCGTCGCCCCGCGCCCCGCCGTACAGGTCCGTGAAGCGGAGACGATCCTGTTGACCGGGGCCACCGGCTTCGTCGGCAGCCACCTGCTGCACGAGTTGCTCGCCCACACCGACGCGCGCGTCGTCTGCCTCGTCCGCGCCCCCGACCACGCCCGGGCCAGGGAGCGGATCCACCAGGCTCTGCGCGACAACCGGATCCCGGCGACCACGTCCGACGACGGTCGGATCGAGGCGGTGGCCGGCGACCTGGCCCTGTCGGGGCTGGGCCTGACCGATCGGCGCCGGGCCGAACTGGGCGCCCGGCTCACCACCGTCGTGCACAACGGCGCCCAGGTCAACCACCTCGACAGCTACCACCGGCTGCGGGCGGCCAACGTCGCCGGCACGGTGGAGATCGTCCGCCTCGCGGCCGGCCGGTCGGTTCCGCTGCACTACGTCTCCACCTGCGACGTGGCGGTCGGCGCCGACGCGGCGACCGCGGTCGCCGACGAGTCCTGCCTCGCCGGGCCGGCGCAGGCATCGGGGAACGGGTACGTGGCCAGCAAGTGGGTCGGCGAGCGGCTGGTGCGGGCCGCTGCGGGCCGGGGCCTGGCCGTGACGGTCTACCGGCCGAGCCGGGTCGGCGGGCACTCGACCAGCGGCGTCACCTCGACCCGCGACGCCTGGTGGAGCCTGATCCGCGCCGTCGTCCGGCTCGGTTCCTACCCGGACCCCGCCACCGGCGGACCGGCCGGCGTCGACCTCGTGCCCGTCGACCACGTCACCGCCGCGATCCGCCTCCTTGCCCGGCGGCCCGCCTCCGCAGGGGCCACCTACCACCTGACCAGCCCCGCGGTGACCAGCACCGAAGACGTGATCGACGCCCTCGTCGCGTACGGACACGCGCTGCGGAAGGTGCCTGCGGACCGGTGGCGGCGCGAACTGCGAGCCGCCGCCGACCGCGCCGCCCTGACCGGTGACTACTCCCTCGCGGTGTTGAGCGAGCACCCGCTGAGCCACACCGCGCCCGCCGCGCCGATCCGGTTCACCCGCGCGGCGACCGATGCGGCGCTCGCCGGCACGGCGATTCCGGCGGCGTCGGTCGACGGCAGCTACCTGCTGCGGTGCGTGGACCAGCTGACCGGGGTGGGCTTCCTGCCGCCGCCGGACCGACAGCCCTCCGGGAGGGACGGGACATGACGGCCCTGTCAACGGCATCACGCCTCGACCGCCGCACCCGTGCGGGTGTCCTGGCGCTGCTGCTCGCCACCTTCCTGGGGCAGTTCGAGAGCTTCGTGGTGGTTGTCGCGCTCCCGCGGATCCAGCAGGACCTGGCAGCCGACTTCGGCGAGGTGCAACTGGCGGCGGCGGTCTTCGTCTTCGCCTGCGCGGCGGGGCTGGTCGTCGGTGGGCGCG
The DNA here is from genome assembly GCF_042670805.1 of Micromonospora sp. NPDC057141. Taxonomy (NCBI): domain Bacteria; kingdom Bacillati; phylum Actinomycetota; class Actinomycetes; order Micromonosporales; family Micromonosporaceae; genus Micromonospora; species Micromonospora sp. NPDC057141. The sequence goes on from NZ_JBHUVA010000022.1 coordinate 46,503, forward strand.
CCGGCGACCGCTACGGCCGGCGGCGCATGTTCCTCGTCGCGGTCGGGGCCTTCACCGCGAGCGCCCTGGCCTGTGCCCTGTCGACGGGTCCCTACCTGCTGATCGTGTCCCGTCTCGGTCAGGGACTCAGCGCGGCGGTGATGATCCCGCAGGTGCTGTCCCTGCTGCGGGTCATGGTACCCACACCGGCGGCCCAGGCCAGGGCCGTCAGCGCGTACGGGGTGGCCATGGGCGTCGGGGTGGTGGCCGGACTCAGCGGCGGTGGCCTGCTCATCGGTCTGGATCCCACGGGCCTCGGCTGGCGGACGGCGTTCCTGGTCATGGTCCCGGCGGGGGTGGTGATCCTCCTGCTGGGCAGGTGGGGCGTTCCGGAGAGCCGGGACTCCGGGTCGCAGACTCTCGACCTCACCGGTGCCGCGCTCACCCTGGCGTGCCTGCCGTGCCTGCTCACACCGCTCATGCTCGGCCCGACCCACGGCTGGCCGGCATGGGTCTGGCTGGTGCTGGCCGCCGGGGTCGGCGTCGGGGCGCTGCTGGTGCGGCAACAGCGGAGCGGGGCGCGGCGCGGCAGCAACGTGCTCTTCCCGCCGTGGTTGTTCCGGCCGGCCGGACTCGCCACCAGCATGGCGGCCCTGCTGTTCTTCTACGCCGCGAACGCCGGCTGGTTCCTCATCCTCACCTTTCACCTGCAGCGTGGGCTCGGACTCGGCGCGACCGCCACCGGCCTGGTGTTCGCGCCGTTGGGAACCGGCTTCGCGGTCGGCTCCGCGGTCGGCGGCAGGTGGGCGGGCCGCCACGGCATGCGTACCGCGGTCACCGGGGCGAGGGTCACCGCGCTGAGCCTGGTCGGCGCCGCGACCGCGACCGTGCTCCCCGACGCGGCGCAGGTCGCCGCGCTGGCGATGCTGGCCGGCATCGCCGGGGTCGGCCAGGGCATGTTGGTGGCACCGCTGCTGGCCGGCATCCTCGCCCGCACGAGAGTGGACGACGTCGGGGCCACCACCGGGGTGGCGGCCACAGTGATCCAATTCGGACTGGCGTTGGGTTTCGCCGGCACCGGCGTCAGCTACCGTCTCCTCGCCGACGGGGCGGCCGGCACGGCAGCGGAGGACCGCCCGGCGTTCGCCGTAAGTGCCGTGCTGCTCGCGGCGACCGTGGCCATCGCAGCGAGTCTGTGCAAGCGCCTCCAGGTGGCCGAGAAACTGTCGGGAACCACCGCAGTGGACGCGCCGACTAACTAGGCGCCGACCTGTTGGGGCCCACCGGAAAGGTGATGCCACCACGGGGCGGCGCCACCTTGACATCCGCTGAGGCGGACGTAACCCCGGAAGGGCCGAACCTCATATGTTGCGACCGAGCGACCCGGCGATGCGACGTTTCCGAGCGCGTTCCTGGCAGGTTGGGCTGATCGCCTGCGCCGTTGTCGTACCACTCGCCGGCTGCGGCGGCACGAAAGTCTCCCCGGAACCGCGGGCGTCCACGTCGGCCGGTGCGTCCACGGCTGCCGGCGCGCGTACCGGCTATCCACTGACCATCGACAACTGTGGCCGGCCGGTGACGTTCAAGGAGGCGCCGAAGCGGGTCGTACTGCTCAACGGCGCCTCGGTCGCCGAGGTGGAGAGCCTCGTCGCCCTCGGGGTGCAGGACCGCATCGTCGCCAACAGCCAGCAGTACGGCGCATCGGACGACCCGACGATGCTCGCGCAGATCGACGCCATCCCGACGGGCGGGGTGAAGCTCAACGAGAACTTCGAGGTGCCCCGCGAGCAGATCCTGGCCCAGGCGCCGGACCTGGTCATCTCCACCTGGGCCGGCGGCTTCGACGACAAGATCGGATCGATCACCCGCGACCAGCTCGCCAAGGCCGGGATCAACAGCTACGTCACGCCGGCGAACTGCGCGTTGGGCGCGACCGCCGCCCGCCCGGCCGACCAGGAGAAATACCAGAAGCGGTCGGTGGAGTCCTCCTTCGAGCTGCTGACCGAGCTGGCCACCGTCTTCGACGTGCAGCAGCGCGGCGCGGAGGTCGTCGAGCAGGCCCGCACCCAGCTCGCGGCAGTGCCCGCGCCGGCCGGGCAGCCGAAGCGGGTCCTGGTCGCCTACCCGGGCATGGCCGCGATGAGCACCAGCGGACTCCCGGCCGTCTTCGGCGGTGGGATCTTCGACGACATCATCACCCGGGCCGGCGGCGTCAACGCCTTCGCCGGTGCCACCGACAAACAGCTTTCCGAAATCAATGCCGAGGCAATGGCGGCGGCAAACGTGGATGTCCTCGTGATCGGACTCTACGCGAAGGGCGAAGACCCGAAGGCACTTGCGGAAAAGCTGTTCGCTCAATTCCCCCAGTGGCCGGCTGCCAAGAGCAAGACCTACACGTCGGTTTCCGACAGCTTCTACATCGGACCGCTGAACGCCGTCGCGGTGAAGCGGATCAGCGATGCCGTCCGCTCCGCCAGTTGAGTGTGACGGCCACCGCACCGATCGCCGGGTCCGGGTCCCCACGACCCGCACGCCCTACCCCTTTTCGGACAGGACGTTACCGTTCCTGATCGGAGGGCTGGTGGCCGGGCTCGTCCTGGCCACCAGCGTGGCGATCGCGATCGGCACCGTCGCGGTGCCGCTGGCCGATGTATTCGCCGTCACCTGGGCCCACCTGACGCCTGGCGACAGCGAGCAGAATCTCCTGTTCGACCAGATCGTCTGGGACTTCCGGATCCCCCGGGTGCTGCTGGCCGGGGTCAGCGGCGCCGGGCTGAGCGTGGCCGGGGTCTGCCTACAGGCGCTGGTGCGTAACCCGCTCGCCGATCCCTACCTGCTCGGCGTCTCCTCCGGCGCATCCCTCGGCGCCGTACTGGTGCTCACCACCGCCACCGCGGCCACCACGACCGTCGGGGTGTCCGGCGCGGCCTTCGTCGGTGCGTTGACCAGCGTCGCCGCCGTGCTCGTCCTGGCGCAGCGGTCCGGCCGGGTGGCTGCCACCCGGCTGATCCTCGCCGGTGTCGCGGTCGGTTACCTGGGTTCGGCCGTCACCAGCTACATCCAGTTGCAGGCCGATCCGACCGAGCTTCGGGGGATCATGTTCTGGTTGCTCGGCTCGGTCGCGGGCGCCTCCTGGACGGACCTGCCGGCTCCGGCTGTCGCCCTGCTGCTCTGCTCGCTCTGGCTGGCCAGCCAGGGCCGGCGACTCAACGCGCTCACGATGGGTGAGGACTCCGCGACCGGTCTCGGCATCGACGTCCACCGGCTACAGATCGGCCTGCTCGTGGCAGCATCGCTGCTGACGGCCACCGTCGTCAGCGTCGCCGGTGGCATCGGGTTCGTCGGTCTCATGGTGCCGCACGCGGTACGGCTGCTCGTCGGCCCCGACCATCGCCGCCTCGTCCCCGTGTCCCTTCTGCTCGGTGCGCTGTTCCTGGTGCTGGTCGACCTGCTGTCACGGACCCTCGACCGGCCGAACGAGATGCCGATCGGCATCTTCACCGCCGCGCTCGGCGCCCCGTTCTTCCTGTGGCTGATGCGCCGACGGACAGGGGCCCTGCGGTGAGGGTCACCGCCACCGGACTCCGGGTGACCATCGACGGTCACGTGATCCTCGACGACGTCGCACTGACCGCCGAAGCCGGGGCCGTCATCGGCCTGGTCGGACCGAACGGTTCCGGCAAGAGCACCCTGCTGCGCAGCATCTACCGGGCGGTCCGTCCGGATCGGGGGGTTGTGCTGATCGGGCAGACCGACGTCCGGCGCATTCCCGCCCGCCGGGCGGGCAAGCTGCGCGCGGTGCTGGCGCAGGACCAGGAGTTGGGCAACGACTTCAGCGTCCGTGACGTGGTTGCGCTGGGCCGGGTGCCGCACCAGGGCCTCCTGGACCGGGACACCGCGGACGACCGGCACATCGTGGCGTGCTCGCTGGAGCGGGTCGGCATGACCTGGTCGCATTCCCGGCTGTTCGCCTCGCTCTCCGGCGGGGAGCGCCAACGGGTGCTGCTCGCCAGGGCGCTCGCCCAGCAGGCACCCGTCCTCCTGCTCGACGAGCCCACGAACCACCTGGACATCGGTGCCCAACTCGAACTCCTCGACCTGGTGCGTGGCCTCGGCCTCACCACCGTCTGCGCCCTGCACGACCTGGACCACGCGTTGGCCTACTGCAACCGGCTGGTGCTCCTCGACGGCGGACGGGTGGTCGCGGCCGGCGGACCGGTCGAGGTGCTGACCACGCAACGGCTGGCGGAGGTCTTCGGCGTACACGGCGCGTTCACCACCCACCCGCTGACCGGTCGGCCGCACCTGGTCTTCACCGCCCTGGATCCGACCAGTCAGGGCCGGCCGCCCGGTGTGACACCGCCGTCGTCGGCGCTCCGAACCCCACCGCACGACCACCCCCGAAGGGAGTGCCCGCCGGATGAGCACGAGTGACCGAGGCCCGGGCGACGGCGATCCGATCAGGCTCCTCATCTGCGACGATCACGCGCTGGTGGTGGCCGGTGTCCGCGCGCTGCTGGCCGACTCTCCGGAGATCCGTCTCGTCGGCGAGGCCCGTAACGCCCACGAGGTCACCGTGCTGGCCCGAAGCCGCCGCCCGGACGTCGTGCTGCTCGGTGTCCCCCTCTCCGGCGCAGATCTGCTGTCGACCGTCGGCGCGCTGTGGGCGGTCGACGGTGACGGACCCACCGTCATGGTGATGGCCACGAACACGGACGAGGACGATCTGATCGAGGCGGTGCGCGCCGGCGTACGGGGCGTCGTCGGGCGTACCTGCTCCGGAGACGAACTGGCGCGCGACGTACGCGCGGTGGCCAGCGGCCGGGCCGTGCTCAGCCCGTCCCTGGCAGCCCGGCTGGTGAAGGGGACGCGACCGGCGGACCGGTTCGCGACGCTGACCCCACGCGAGACCGAAGTGCTGACCCTGGTCGCCCAGGGGCTCAGCGACTCGACCATCGCCGGCGCGCTGTGGGTGTCGAAGGTGACCGTGCGCTCGCACATCCACCGCACCATGGCCAAGCTCGGGCTCAGCAGCCGGGCGCAGGCCGTCGCCTACTACTACCAGCACGGGGTGTTCCGGCGGGTGTCGTACGCGCCCAGGGGCGACGAGCTGTGCGGCACCCGGACCCGGCCCGCCGCCGGCTGAGACGAAGGCGAACCGGCGCAAGATCGAATGTGGCGGGCGCCACCCTGATCCTGGCCGGCGCGGCCTGCGCCGCCCTGCCGGCCGGCCCGGCGTACGGGCATGTTGAACCGCGCGCGGCTGCGGACCGTACGCCCGGGAAGCGGCCCCAGCCGATGCCGTAGGCTTCCGCACAACTACTACAGGTTGTCGTGATCAGTGGCCCCGGAAGCGACCACCGGGACGAAGGGATCGGGATTGGCGGAGGACGCACAGGTCACTGCCTGGGCGCTCGCGGCCGCCCGGGGTGACCGCGAGGCGGCCACGGAGTTCGTCCGCGCGACGCGGGCCTCCGTATGGCGATACCTGCTGCCGTCCTTCGCCGGTCGTTCCTCCGCCCGGACCTGGCTGCTGGTGATCGCCCGGCGGGTCGCGGCCGGCCGGGCCCGGACCGGCACGCCCCCGCCGCGTACGGTGTCGATGCCCGACATGCGCGAGGTGAGCAACCGGCGGCGCAGCGGCTCCGACCAGCGGATCACCCTCGATCGGCTGATCGCGGCGCTGCCCGCCGACCGGCGAGAGGCCTTCGTCGCCACCCAACTGCTCGGCATGTCCTACGCCGAGACCGCCGAACTGTGCGGCTGCCCGGTGAGCGCCGTCCGGTCCCGCGTCGCCCGCGCCCGGGAGGACCTGGTCGCGGCGCTACGGGCCCGGCCCGGACGCGGCGACGCCGTCGGTTGACCTGCGTTCCTCGGGCAAGGCGCGGGAACCGGCGACGCCGCCGGGGCGACTACCCGTACATGGGGTGTACGCAGTGGCATGAGGTGTTGTCGGCGCAACTCGACGGCGAGGAGACAGCCGCCGAGCGGTCGGCCGCCGAACAGCACCTGGCCGGCTGCCGGGCCTGCCGGAGCTGGTACGACCGGGCCGCCGCGATCAGCCGCCGGGCCCGCCTCACGCTCGCCGTCGCCAGGGTGGACCGCATCGACGCCCTGCTGGCGGCTCTGCCCGACCGGCCGCGCCGCCGGTGGCGGCACCGGATCTCGCTCGGCTTGCGATTCGTGCTGGGCCTTGTCGGCACGCTCCAACTCGTGCTCGGCCTCGCCCAGGTCGGCCAAGGGTCGACCGGCGGGCACCAGCACGGCGCAGGGACGCTGACCTCCGGCCACCTGTGGCACGAATCGGCCGCCTGGAACGTGGCGGTCGGCGCCGGGTTCCTGTTCGTCGCCGCCCGGCGTACCCCGCCGACGGGGCTGGTGCCGATGCTGTCCGCATTCGTCGGCACCCTGATGCTGCTGTCGGTCAACGACCTGGCCATCGGCCGGGTGGACCCGAGCCGCCTGGTCAGCCACGCGTTCCTGCTCGCCGGGTACGCCATCGTCGTGGCCATGTCCCGCGCCAGGCAGTCCCCCGACGGGCCGACCGGCCGAGCCCACCGCGCCGGCGGCCGCTGGCGGCTGGCCGAGGAAACCACACCCCCCGCCCCTGGACTGCGGCTGGTGCCCTCGGCCCACCACGGCTCGGCGCACTACCGCAGGGACACGGCGGCCTGACCGGCGGCCGGACGTGCCGTGACCGACCGCACGGGCCGGAACCATCCGCCGCCCCCGGCCGACCAACGGGACGAACACCGATCTTCGAGGGGACAGCCCACGATGCGTACCCGTACCGCCTCCGCCCTCGCCGCGGTGCTCACCGTGCTGCTGCTGGCACCGGCGTCGCCCGCGGCGGCGCACAACTCTCTGCTGGCGGCCACGCCGGCCCAGGACGCCCGGCTCACCGCCGCGCCGACGGCGGTGACGCTGCGGTTCCTGGAACGGCTGAACCCGGAGTTCACCACCATCGTGCTCAGCGACGCCGGCCGGCAGAAGGTGCCCACCGGCGCACCGGCCGTGGACGGCGCGGCGGGCACCGTGACCATCGACCAGCCGCTGGCGAACGGCACCTACACGGTTGCCTATCGGGTGGTCTCCACCGACGGCCATCCGGTGCAGGGGTCGTACCGGTTCACGGTCGACGACCCTGCCGCGCCCGCGGCCTCGACGGCGGCGGCCGGCACCGCCGCTCCGGCGAGCCCGGTGTCCGCCGCCGGAGCCACCGACGACGGCCCGTCGGTGGCGTTGCTGGCCGCCGGGGCGGCCGTCGTGGTGGCCGTGGCCGGCGCGGCCGTGCTGCTGTTCCGGCGTCGCCGCACCTCCTGAACTCCGAGGCCGGGCCCGCCCCGGCGCTCCGATCCGAAACCAGGTTCCGCACCGTGCACCAGCCCACGTCGCCGTCCCCGCAGCCCTGTTCCCACCGCCGACCCGGCCCCGCCGGACCGGGGGCCGTCGAGCCGGGAACTGCCGGACCGGGGGCCGGTGGCAGGGCCGGACCGGCGGGCGGTGGTCCCGCCGGCTGGCTCGTCGGGCTGGCGGCGGCCGGCTCGGCCGTGGCCGTACTGCTACTCACGCTGCGGGCCGGTGGCGCGCTCGCTGCCGCGATCCCCGGCCTGCCGGACCCCGGCCCGATCACCACCTGGGCGCTGCCGCCGGTCCGGTTGCTCGTCGGCGGCCTGGCCACCCTCACCGTCGGGTTCGCGGCGACCGCCGCGTTCCTGCTACCCGGTGACGGGACCAGCGTGTCCGCGCACGGTTGGCTGCTGCTGCGCCGCGCGGGCGCGGCGGCGGCGGGCTGGGCCGTGGCAGCCCTGGCACTGTTGGTGCTGACCGTCTCCGACCTGCTCGGTGTCCCCCTCGGCCGGCTCGGCGTGGCCAGCGTGGTCAGCTTCGGCGTCGACATAACGCAGGGGCGGGCACTGCTGGCCCAGGCCGGGCTGGCAGCGGTGGTGGCCGTGGCGGCCCGGGTCGGCGTGTCCCGGGGCACGGCCGCACTCGCGTCGGCGCTCGCGCTGGTCGGGTTGCTGCCACCGGCGCTGACCGGGCACGCTGCCGGGGCTGGCAACCACCAGATCGCGGTGTCGAGCCTGGCCCTGCACGTGCTCGCCGCCGCACTGTGGGCCGGGGGCCTGGCCGCGCTCCTGACGATCCGGCGCAGCCGGCACCTGCCCGGGGCCGCCGCGCGCTACAGCCGGCTCGCGCTGGTCTGCTTCGTGGCCGTCGCGGTCAGCGGCCTCGCCAACGCCGCCGTCCGCCTCGGCGCCGTGGACCAGCTCTGGCAGTCCCGGTACGGCGCTGTGGTGCTCGCCAAGCTGGCCGCCCTCGCGGTGCTCGGCCTGCTCGGCGCGGCGCACCGGACGCGCACCCTGCCAGCCCTGGCCGCTGGCCGGCGCCGGGCGTTCGCGCGGCTGGCCGCCGGTGAGCTGGTGGTCTTCGCCGCGACGGTCGGCCTGGCCGTGGCGCTGTCGCGCAGCCCGACGCCGGTCGCCGAGCCGGTCGACGCCGACCCGGTGACGGAGGTGCTCGGCTTCCCGATGCCGGCCGCGCCCACGGCGGCGCACCTGCTCGGGCAGCCGCTGCCCGACCTGTTCCTCCTGACCGTGACCGTGGTCGGCATCGGTGGGTACCTGGCCGGGGTGCGCCGGCTGCACCGGGGCGGGCACCGCTGGCCGGTGGCCCGCACCGCGAGCTGGATCGGCGGCCTGCTGGTGCTGGCCGCCGCCACCGGCCTCGGCTTCGCCCGGTACGCGTACGTTCTGTTCAGCGTGCACATGGCCCAGCACATGGTGCTGTCCATGGCGGTGCCGATCCTGCTGGTCGGGGGCGCCCCGGTCACGCTCGCGCTGCGAGCACTGCGCCGCCCGACCGACCCGGGGGTGCGCGGCGCCCGGGAGTGGCTGCTGCGCGCCCTGCACAGCCGGGTCGCCCGGCTGCTCACCCACCCACTGGTGGCGTTCGGCAGCTACACCGCGAGCCTGTTCGGCCTCTACTTCAGCGACCTGCTCGGCACCCTGATGCGGTCCCACCTCGGGCACCTGGCCATGCTGGGGCACTTCGTGCTCTCCGGCTACCTGCTGTTCTGGGTGCTCATCGGCATCGACCCCGGCCGGCCACGGGTTCCCCACCCGATCCTGATGCTCATCCACCTGGCCTCGATGATGGCGCACGGCTTCTTCGGCCTCGCGCTCATGCAGACCACCACCGTGATCGCCCCGGACTGGTACCTCGGCGTCCATCCCGAGTGGTCGTCGTCGCTGCTGGCGGACCAGAGACTGGGCGCGGGCATCGCCTGGGCGTTCGGCGAGATCCCGGCCGCCGTCGTCATGGTCCTGCTGGTCCGGCAGTGGCTGCGGGCCGACCAGCGCGAGCAGCGCCGCCTCGACCGGGCTGCGGACCGGGCCGAGGCGACCGGCGAGGACGACGATCTGACCCGGTACAACGCCTTCCTCGCCGCCGCCGCGCGCACCGACGCAGGCGGCCCCGACGAACCAGCGGCCTCAGGCACCGGCCCGGGCGATCCCGGCCCGTCAAACCGAGTCGAGATCGACCCGGTTTGACGGACAGAGCCGACAAGGCGCTCCCACGCGAGTTGCCTCACGGTTGCCGCGCCCCGACGGCAGCGCCTGAGCCGGTCCAGCGGGGCGTCGTACCCCCTCATCGCGGTAGCTCTCGGCCGCCACCTGCGATCAGCGGCTCCGGAAGCCCGCATTCGACATGGAAATCGACACCCATTTTCGATAAGGTCGTGCTGTGACGGACGAATACAGTGCTTCCGGGGAGTTCCTCGACATTCTCAGCCGCGACGCCTGGGCCGCGTTACGAGAGCCGGTCACCACCGCGCTGGAAGGAGCGGACCCGACGGCCGGACCACTGGTCGACCTTGGCGCCGGCAGCGGCCGGGGAACGCGGATGCTCGCCGAACTCACCCCCGCAGCGACCGTCCTCGCCGTCGAACCGTCGCTGGTGCAGCGCGCGGTTCTGTTCGCACGGCTGGCCGACGACTCCGCGCTGGCGGATCGGGTATCCCTGGTTTCGGAGCCGGCAGAGACAGCGCCGCTGCCCGACGCGGTCGGCGGAATCCTCGCCATGAACATGATCGGCCACCTGAGCCCGGACGACCGACGGCAGCTCTGGCGCCGGCTGGCCGACCGGATGGGCCCGGAGATCCCCCTGGTGGTGAACCTACAGCCACCCTCGCGTGTCGAGGTGATCCCGGATGCCGACTTCGCCGCCGTGCGGATCGGCGCCCACGTCTACGGGGGCGGCGGCCGCGCCGAGCCGGACGGCCCCGACAGCGTCACCTGGCACATGCGCTACGGCGTGCGTGACCCGAAGGGCAATCTCGTCCGGGAGGTCACCGCAGCCTACCGATGGCATGTCCTCGACGAGCAGACCCTGCTGGCCGAACTCGCCGCGGTGGGCCTCGTCGCGCAGCCATGCGGCCTCGGCGTCTATCGGGCATCGCGCGCGGCCGGCTGACCGGCTGCCGACCACCCGTACGGCCCGCGAAGAACTCTGCTGTTCAGGCAGAATCGGCGCGCCCCCGCCGGTGGCTGGTCAGCCGGCCCGCGATCTGTCAGCCGAGCGGCACAGCAAGATCGGCGCGGAACATGCCCTGCTCCAACCAGACGGCGGCCCGGACACCGTCGGCAGCGGCCTGGCTGACCAGGGTCAACCCGTCGGGCAGGGCCGGTAGGCGAGCGAGGTCACCGGCGGCGGCCAGGCCAGGTACGGTGGTCTGCGCGAACTCGTCGATCCACAGGTAGCCGTCCGGGAGGACCTCCGCGCCGAGTTGAACCGCCAGCGAGGTCTGCGGGTCGACGGGTGCGCGGTGGAACACGACCTGACAGCGCCTGCGGCTGCCGTCGGCGAAGTGGACCTCAAGGTCGTCGAGTTCGCCACTGAGTTCGGTGACCGCCTCCTGGATCACGGGTACGCCCAGCTCGCGCAGGTTGCCCAGGATCGGCTCGGGCAGCGCGTGGGGGCCGTTCGTCACCACGGTGACCTCCTTGGTGTACCGGTCGGCGAGGTAGGCGGCGAGCATGACCTCGGCCGGTTCACGACCGAACACGACGACGCTCCGGCCGCGCGACTCCCAGCCGTGGCAGAAGGGGCAGTGCATGACGCTGTGCCCGAAGCGTTCCGGCAACCCGGTGACGGGCCACGGCCGGTCCACCTGGCCGGTGGCGAGCAGCAGCCGGCGGGCGTGATGCCGGTCCCCGTTGTCGAGCACCACGGTGAACTCGTCGATCTGTCCGGTGGCCTCGGTGGCCCGTGCCGTGACGAGCTGCACGCCAGGGTAGGCGTCCAGCTCGCGGCGGCCGGTCTCCAGCAACTGCAGGGGAGAGAAGCCGTCCCGACTGAGGAACATGTGGATGCCGTCGGCCGGGCTGTTACGCGGCGGCCCACCATCCAGGACCAGCGTCCGCCGTTGCTGGCGGCCGAGCACCTGGGCGGCGCTGAGACCGGCCGCGCCGGCGCCGACGACGATGACGTCGTACTCGTTGTTGTTGCCGGTCATGGTTGTCCTCCCAAGGGGTGCAGGGCATGGTCGATGATCGTCAGGACGCGGTCGGCCCGGTCGGCGACCGTAGGATCGTGGGTGGCGACGAGCACGGCGAGTCCTGCGCGGCGCTTCTTGTCGAGCAGTTCCATTACGGCCCCGGTGGTGACCGCATCCAGCGCGGCGGTGACTTCGTCCGCCAGGAGCAGCCGGGGCCGTGCCGCCAGCGCGCGGGCGAGGGCTACCCGTTGGCGCTGCCCGCCGGAAAGGCCGCCGGGCCGCCGGCCGGCCACGGCGGGGTCGAGGCCGACTCGGCTGAGTAGCGCGTTCACGGCGTCGGCGCGCCCGGCCCGTTCGACGACCTGGAAGGTGCGCATCGGCCGGGCGAGCGCGGTGCGGATCCGGTGCGCGGGGTTGAGTGCGTCGACCGGATGCTGACCGACGTACTGGACAGCCTGCAGCATCGACCGGGAGCGCTGGGCGATCGGCCAGGGCAGCAGGTCACCGGCGAGGCTGGCGCATCCGGCCGTCACGGGGTGCAGACCAGCCAGCGAACGCAGCAGGGTGGTCTTGCCGCATCCGGATGGTCCGAGTACGGCAACGCATTCGCCTGCCGCCACGGTCAGGTCGACCCGACGGAGGAGGTTCCCCGTCCCGCCGGGCCCGTCCACACGGAGGCCGTCGACACGCAGAAGCCCGACACCGGCCACCGGACGTGCGGCCGGTGACGGCGGTGACGCCGACCCGGGCGGCCCGATCGGCAGGACGCGGTCGGCCGCGGCCGCGACGAGGGCTCGGTCGTGGGAGACCAGCAGCGTGACGAAGCGAGGATCACCGCGGCGGGCACGGATGACGGTGGCCACGAGCCCTGCCGCGGCGCTGTCGAGCGCGCTGGTGGGTTCGTCGAGAATCAACAACGGCGGTTGCGCCGCAATGGCCCGGGCCAGCGCGACACGCTGGGCCTGCCCCCCGGAGAGTTGGTGGACCCGGTGGGCATGCAGGGAGGCGTCGATACCGACCCGGTCGAGGACGGCTGCGGCCTGCCGGGCGTCGACGCCGGTCTCGGCCACCGCAGCAAGGGCAGTCCGCAGCGGGTGCAGCGACTGTGCGGCATCCTGTACGAGGACACCGAGGTGCCGGCGACGCCATCGGCGCGCGGGCTCGCCCGGTTCGATGACCTGTCCCTGCCATCGCACTGTTCCGGCGATACGACGCAACGGTGGCTCAAGGGCGTCCATCATGGCGTTCAGCCACACTGTCTTCCCTGCTCCGGACGGTCCGGTCAGGGCCACCACCTCGCCGGGCGCGACCCGCAGACTGATCGGGGTGTCGATGCTGCGGCCGTTGCGGGCGGTGACGTGCAGGTCGCTGACCTCCAGCCCGCCTGAGCCGTTCACAGCGGCCGCCGGGTGTGACGAGCGGCGGCGCCGCCGGCTGCGGCCACAGTCAGGCTCAGCGCGGCGAGGGCGACGGCCGGAGCCACCAACGCGGCCGGGCTGAGACCGGCGCCGCTCACGTTCTCCCTGATCATGCCAGCCCAGTCCGGAGCGGGTGGCGCGGGACCGAGCCCGAGCAGGCTGAGGGCCGCAGCCAGTTGCAGCGCCACCAGGAAACGGGCGCCGATCTCCGTCCCGGCCAGCGCGGCCAGGGCCGGGAGGATCTCGCGGCCGAGGATGGTCGTGCCGGACTCGCCACGGCCGAGAGCGGCGTCCACGTATCCGGCGTGGCGGATCTGCCGTACCGCGTCGCCCACGATGCGCAGCGTCAGCGGGGCACCGCCGCAGACGGTGGCGGCGATCACCGCCGCGGTAGCGGGAAGGCTGAAGGCGAACAGCATCGCAATGAGGAGCAGGGGCACGGCCAGCAGCAGGTCCGCCGCGGCGTGCAGCAGCCGGGACAGGAGACCGTCGCGCCACCCGGCGAGCAACCCGCCGGTGATGCCGACGGCCGCGGCCACCACGGCTGCCGCACCGGCGGTAAGGGTCAGCTGCCGTCCACCGGCCAGCACCCGGGAGAGGACGTCGCGGCCCAGGACATCGGTGCCCAGGAGACTACCGTCACCGGGCGGCGACCACGGTGCGCCCAGCGGCGTGACGGGATCGTGCGGTGCCAGCGCGCCGCCGCACAGTGCGACGGTCACGACAATGCCGGCGAGCGTCGCCACAGCGGTCCGGCGGGCTGCCGCGACACTCATGCCGCAGCCCGCCGGGGATCGGTCAGCGCGGCGGCCACGTCTGCGGCCAGCAGGCCGAGAACCACGGCCGCCGCGGCGAGCAACGCACCGGCCTGCACCACCGGGACGTCGCGGTTGGCCACCGCCCCGACCAGCAGCTCGCCCAGCCCGGCGTAGCCGAACATGACCTCGACCACGGCGGTGGCGGCGATCAGACCACCGGTGACAACGGCCAGGATGCGGATGGCGGGTGCCACGACGAACGGCCCGACATAGACGAGGGCGATCCGGCTCGGGGCGAGCCCGCGCAGCCGCGCATCACGGACGTACGGGCGGGCCAGGACGTCGGTGACGAGGCCGCGCAGCAGCATCGCCCCGTAGGCGGCGGCCGGCAGAGCAAGACTCAACGCCGGTAGCGCCAGTGCTGGCAGGCCGGGCGGACCGCCGTCGGCGGGCAGCAGCGAAACCGGCGGTAACCAGGCCAGCACCCCGGCGAAGAGGGCGGTCAGCGCGGCGGCGACGACCACCTGAGGGATCGCCGCAGTGGCCGTCACCATCGCACCGACCAGCCGGCCGGCCACCGAGTCCTCGGCAGCAGGCCAGGCCAGCACCAGCATCAGCGGCACGGCCACCAGCAGCGCGGCACCGGCCAGCGCTGCGGTGGCGGGAAGCCGCTGGCCGATCAGGTCGGTCACCGGGCGGCCCGAGATCGACGACACGCCCGCTTCACCCTGGAGAAGGCCAGCGGCCCACCGTAGGTAGCGGTGCCAGGGCGCGACGTCCAATCCGGTGCTGGCACGCATCTCCGCCAGCTGCGTGGCGGTAGCCCGCCCTGCGGTGCGGGCGTCGGCGGCGTCGCCGGGCAGTGCCTCGGTGGCGGCGAACACCAGCACCGAGACGCCGACCAGCAGCAGTGCGGCGCGGACCAGAGCCCGCAGGATCACCGCGACAGCCGTACCTGATCGATGAACAACCGGCTGAAGCCGGGACCGGTGGGCAGTCCCTGTACCTGCGCTCGGGTCAGGTCGAGACCGTCGCCGGTGCCCCAGACCACGTAGCCGCCTTCGTCGCGGACCTGCTGTTGCAGCGCGCCGAGGGCGCGGTTGCGTACGGCCTCATCGGGCTCGGCCAGGGCTTTGCCCAGCGCCGCGTCGAATTCCGGCCGATTCCACGCCGTCTCGTTCGTCGGTGAACTCGACAGCAGTGAAACCCGGGCCACGTCGAAGAAGGGGATGCCACCGAAGTAGCCGGTGTAGAAGTCCTGCTTGCCCCACACCGTGGTGAAGTAGGTGTCCGGCGGGTTCAGCTTCACCTTCGCGGTGACACCGATCTCCTTCAGCTGCGCGGCGAACAGGGTCGCGGCGGTGTCCATCCCCGGGTAGGACGTGGTCGTGTGCAGTGTCACGGTGAGCCCGCCGCCATGGCCTGCCTCGGCCAGCAACTGCCGAGCCCGGGCCACATCGCGGACGCGCGGGGTCAGTCCCTTCGGCGCGGAGGCGTCGGCGGGGGCGAGCACGTCGTCACCGGGCTTGCCGAAGCCGAGGAAGACCGTCTCCACCAAGGCCGGGCGGTCGGCGGCCAGCTTGATCGCCTCCCGGACGCGGGGATCGTCGAACGGTTTGCGGTCGGTGCGCATGACGAAGGGATACACGGTGACCGCCGGCCGCCGGACCAGACTCAGGTCGTCGCGGGCCGCCACCTGGCGTGCCACGGTCGGGGCGATGCTCGTGGCCACGTCGGCCTGCCCGGACAGCACGGCCTGGGCGCGGGCCTGCGGGTCGGCCACCGCCCGAACCTCGATGCGCCGCAATGCCGGCGTGGTGCCCCACCAGCCGTCGCGGCGTTCCAGCACGGCGGTTTGCGCGTCGTTGCTGACCAGGGTGAACGGCCCGGAACCGGGCACCGCGCCGGTGAAGTCGTCGCTGCCCTCCGGCACGATGAAGGTCATCGACTCCAGTGCCCGGGGCACCTCGGCGAACGGCTGGCGGCTGACGATCTCGACGGTGTGCTCGTCGACGACCCGGGAGGCCGTCAGGTCGAAAGCAGCCAGTCGGCCGTAGTTCTCCGCGGCCTTGCGCTCGATGCGGCGCAGCGAGTAGAGCACGTCGGCGGCCCGTACGGGCCTACCGCCGGAGAAGGTGGCGTTACGGCGCAGCGCGAACTGCCACCTGGTCATCGTCGGGTCCGATTTCCAGGACTCCGCCAGCCTCGGCTGGGTACGTCCGTCGGCGCCCTGGCCGGTGAGCACGTCGTACATCAGCGCGAACCGCACGGCGTCGGACTCGTTGCCGAGCCCGCCGTGCGGGTCGTTGCTCGCGGTGGCCGGTGACCCGACCGACACGTACCGCAGGGTGTCGCCGGTCGTCACGGCGGTCTGCTCGTCGCCGCCGCAGGCGGCCAGCGACGCCGTGCCGAGCAGCGCGAGGAGGGTCAGAATGACGCGGGTTCTCATGGTTGCCTTCTGCAGCAGGGTTGGTCTGGTGAGTTCAGAGCGTGGTGCGAGCGGCCAGGGCCCGGGCTGCGCGTCGGCCCGCGCCGCGGTCGGGTGTCGGCGCGGTGGCGGCCGGGTTCTCGCGTGCCGGCCCGGCCGGGCGGCGGTGACCGGTGATCAGCCGAGCGAGGTCGCGGACGGTGGGGTGAGCGAACATGTCGATCATGGCGAGAGGTACGCCGAGTCGTTGGGTGAGCCGCCGGCGGGCCCGGATGAGCGTCAGCGAGGTCGCTCCGAGGTCGAAGAAGGGTCTGGTGACGTCGATCGGAGCGTCGAGAAGCTCAGCGAACACGGCCGCGACCAGTTGCTCGGTTTCCGGATCGGGCGGCACGGCGTCGATGGCGACGATCGCCGGAGACGCGGCCGGCTCGTTGGTGACAGCTGGCGGAGAGACCGGGTCGGCGGTGATCTGAAGCCCGAGGACGGCGTCGGCGTCGAGCTCGGGTACGACCCGGTAGGAGCCGCTCAGCTCTCGGGCCGCACCGGCGAGTTCGGTGGCGGTCCGAAGTGCCGAGAC
The DNA here is from genome assembly GCF_042670805.1 of Micromonospora sp. NPDC057141. NCBI lineage: Bacteria > Bacillati > Actinomycetota > Actinomycetes > Micromonosporales > Micromonosporaceae > Micromonospora > Micromonospora sp. NPDC057141. The sequence continues at coordinate 63,163 of NZ_JBHUVA010000022.1, forward strand.
GACGTCCAGCCGGCCCGCGCCGACCTTGACACGGACGTCGAGCCCCGACCGGGCGGCGTCGACGAGAAGCGCGGTCAGGTCTTCCACCTTCGCCGGTGGCGCGGCGGGCGTCTCCGGCGGTGCCCCCTGAACCGTGGCGCGTGGGTCCGCGACCTCCTGGACGGCCGCATCGTTACGGAACGGGTTGTCCAGGCGATCGTGGTCCACCTTGCCGTTGGCGGTGACGGGCAGTGCGGACAGTTGCACGAGGCGACTGGGAATCATGTACCCGGGCAGATGTGCCCGCAGCCGGGCGATCAACTCGTCGTCGGAAACCGCTGCCTCCCCGTCGCCGGTGGCTACGTAGGCGACCAGCCGCGCGCCGCCGTCGGGTCCGGGCACGGACCGTGCCACACACCGCCGGACCCCGGGTGCCCGGCTGAGCACGGCCTCGATCTCACCGAGTTCGATGCGGTGTCCGCGGATCTTCACCTGCCGGTCGACGCGGCCGAGAAACTCGATCGTCCCGTCGTACCGCCAGCGGCCGAGGTCCCCGGTGCGATAGATCCGGCGGCGCAGCGCCGGGTGGGTGGTGAAGCGTAGCGCTGTCTGTCTCGGGTCGCCGAGGTAACCGGCGGCGACACCGCCGCCGCCGATGAACAGCTCACCCGCCTCACCGACCGGGCATGGCCGTCCGTCGCCGTCGAGGATGTGAAACGACTGACCGCGCAGCGCCCGTCCGTAGGGGATACTCGGCCAGGCCGGGTCGACCACGTCGATCGGGTGGCAGATGGACCAGATGGACGCCTCGGTGGCGCCGCCCAGGCTGATGATCCGGGCTTGCGGGGCGAGGCTGCGGACCCGGTCGGGCAGGGTCACCGGGATCCAGTCGCCGGAGAGCAGCACCAGGCGCAACGCCGACAGCGCCGAGGTGGCCACGGCGGGCTCGATCTCGGCGTACTCGACGAGCATCTCCAGCAGGGCCGGTGCGGTGTTCCACACCGACACCCGGTGGCGTTGCATCAGTTCCAGCCAGTGGCCCGGATCGCGTTGCCGCTCGGCATCGGGCAGCACCATCGCACCGCCGGCCCCGAGCACGCCGAACACGTCGTACACCGACAGGTCGAACGACAACGCCGACAGCGCCAGTACCCGATCACGGGCGTCGAGCGGAAAACGGTCGGCCATGTCGTCGAGCGTGGTGCGCGCCTGACGGTGTTCGACCGCGACGCCCTTGGGACGCCCGGTGGAGCCGGAGGTGAAGATGGCGTAGGCCAGACCGGCCCCTTCCGGTGTACGCGGATCGGCGCCGCCGATAGAGGTGGGCACGCCGTCGTCGCCGAGGGGGTGGGCCTGGACCGCCTCCGGCCACGAGGACGCCGACGTGTCGGTGACCAGCGCGTGCCGGACGGCGGCCTGGGCACAGACGGAAGCGATCCGTGCCGCGGGCCAGGACGGCTCCACCGGGACGTAGCCGGCGCCGGACGCGGTGATGCCGAGGGTGGCGACGATCTGGGCCGTGCCCTTCGCTGCGGCCACCGCAACCATGTCACCCGGTCCCAGGCCGTAGCCGGCGAGGACCGCGGCGGTGGCGCGTACGCGTTCGGCAAGCGTGCCGTGACTGACCGCGTCGTCGCCGTGCAGGAGCGCGATGTCGTGCGGCGCCCGCTCTGCCGCGGCCCGGAGCGGATCGTCGATCAGTGGGCCGCAGTCGCCGAACGGGCTGACGTCCAGTGGCTCGTCGGGGCGGAACGAGGGATCCCACCCGAACGCCGGGTCCGTCCACGCCTGCTCGTCGCCGGCCAGGCGGCGCAGCAACCACAGATGGGCGTCGCGGATTCCGGTGGCGAACCCGTCGGGCAGGCATCCGTCGACGACATCCCAGGCGATGCGCAGCCGGCCGCCGTCCTCCCACACGATGTGGTCGACGAAGATCTGCGGTGTCTGTGAGACACCGAACACCTCCTCGCCGAGCCAGGACGTCGGCGACTCCTCGGTGGCCGACAGCCCGACGCCGCTGGTGAACACCACCGGATACACGGGTACGAGCGCTGCGTCGCCGCGACCGCGCAGCATCTCCACCGCTGAGATCGAGCGGTGGTCGAGGTCGGACCAGAATCGGTGGTTGATCGTGGCGGCGTACCGGGCGAAGCCACCGTCGCCGGACGGATCGGGCGACGCGCACTCGGTGAGCACGGTGGTGGTGAAATCGCCGACCACCGACCGCAGGTCCTCCTCGTCCGGCCGGTCGAACAGGGTGGTGTTCAGGCAGAACGGGCCGGGGGCGCCCCAACGTCCGACGACCGTCGCGAGCGCGGCCAGCAGCACCGCGGTGGAGGAGACGCCGTGGGCGCTTGCCCGGCTTCGCAGCTGCGACCACTCGGCGGTGGTCAGCGCCGCGGCGTGCCGGGTGAAGCGCGGAGTGCCCAGCTCCTGCGCGGTCGCCCGCCAGGGCAGAGCCGGGCCGGGCGGAAGGTCGGCGGCCCTCGTCTGCCAGTACTCGCGGGCGCGAGCGCGGCGTGCGGCTTCGGCCGGGTCCTGCGCGCGCCGTGCGAGCGACGCCGCGAAGGTGGTGGCGGCAGCGGGCAGTGCCAGGCCGGGGTCTGCGGTGATCAGGCCCCACTCACGCATGAGTTGCATCCAGCCAGCCATGTCGAGGGCGATGATGTCCATGCCGACGAAGAGCCGGGTGCGGCCGTCGGGCAGCAACGCGGCCCGGATGTCGAACAGCGGCCACTGGTCCACTGCGGGCAGCCGGTGCGACAGGGCGGCACGCATGCCCGCGACCTGCCGCTCGGCGTCGGCGAGCGCGGCACGGCGCAGGTCGGTCACCGGGATCTGGTAGCGCGGCACTTCGGGCAGCACCTGTTGGCGGGCCTCGTCGTCGATGATCAGGCGCAGCATCGGGTGGTGGGCGACCAGGCGGTTCCAGCCTTCCGCCAGGACGTCGATGTCGGCTTCCGGGTCGGCACCGGGTCGCCGGTCGTACTCGAAGTAGAAGTAGGTGGCCACACCGCCCAGCGGCAGAGACGGGTCGCGGCCGACCAGGTACGCCGTCTGTATCGGGGTCAGCGGGAACGGCGCGGTCCCGGCTGTGCGGCCGGGTGCCGGCGGAGCTGCGGTGTCCAGCAGCACGCCTGCGGCGACCGTGCCGGGTGTCGCGCCGTCGAGGAACGCGGTCAGCGGCAGGTCCACACCGAGGTCGTCGAGCAGTCTCCGACGCAACCGCACCGCAGCGAACGAGTCCAGGCCCAGCTCAGTCAGCTTGCGGTCGGGATCTATGTCCTCCGGATCGAGGTCGAGGGTCTCCGCCAGGCATGCGGTCACCTCGCTCCGGCGGTCGATCGGCGATGTACGCGACGCCGTCATGCGTCTCCCTTCCCGGCGGGCTCGGAGTCCGTAGTACAACATGAAAACGACAACGATTTCTAGTATGGTTCGTCGAAAGTGGACGAAGTCGATGGAGATGATTATCATTTCCACTCATTTCGGACAGGCCAATCCGGTTCCACCAGCGAGGAGCGCGATGACGTCGTCTGAGCAGCACAACCCGGCCATCGCGGTGACCGCGGTCGCCGGCCGCTTCCCCGGAGCACCGGACACCGACCGGTTCTGGCAACTGCTGCATGACGGCAGGCAAGGCCTCACCCGATTCACCGACGACGAGCTCGCCGCCCAGGCCGTACCGACCGCCCTCCGTCGGCACCCGGACTACGTTCCGGTCGGCGGCCTCATCGACGGCCAGGAGCTGTTCGACCCGGCGCCCTTCGGGCTCACCGACGCCGAGGCCGCTCTCACCGACCCGCAGCACCGGCTCTTCCTCGAGGCCGCCTGGCAGGCGCTGGAGCGCAGCGGACACGGCGGCGGCACCGGTGTCGAGGCGGTCGGCGTCTTCGCCGGAGCGGCGCAGAGCGCGTACCTCACTGCCAACCTGCACGGACGATGGGACCCGACCGGCGGCGGCCCCGATCCGCTGGGCAGCCTGGAGACCGCGATCGCGACCCAGGCCGACTACCTGCCGTTGCAGACCGCGTACCGCTTGGGCCTGACCGGCCCGGCGATGAACATCACCACGGCCTGCTCGACCTCGCTGGTCGCCGTCCACGTCGCCGCCCAGTCCCTGCTGGCCGGAGAGTGCGACATGGCCGTCGCCGGCGGGGTGTCGCTGATCGTGCCCCAGGGACACGGCTACCGGTACGTGCCGGGGGGCATCTTCGCCGTGGACGGCCGGGTCCGCCCCTTTTCCGCCGAAGGCACGGGCGTCGTCTACACCCAGGGCGTCGGCGCGGTGGTGCTGCGCCGGCTCGACGACGCTCTCGCCGAGGGTGACCCCGTCCTGGCCGTCCTGCACGGCAGCGCGGTCAACAACGACGGCGCCGCCAAGGCTGGCTTCACCGCGCCCTCCCTGCGAGGCCAGGCTCGGGTGATCGCGGAGGCACTCGCGGTCGCCGGCATCGATCCGGCCGGCGTCGGCTATGTCGAGGCGCACGGCACCGGAACCCGGCTCGGCGATCCCATCGAGGTCGCAGCCCTGCGCAGAGCCTTCGGACGCGACCACACACCGGCCGCGCCATGGTGCGGGTTGGGATCGGTCAAGAGCAACATCGGCCACGCCAACTCGGCCGCCGGTATCGCGTCGTTCATCAAGACCGTGCTCGCGGTGCACCACCGGACGCTTCCCGCTTCCCTGCACGCCGAGCCGATCAACGACCAGCTCGGGCTCGACGGTTCGCCGTTCGCGGTGGTGACCCGGACCCGTCCGTGGGACACCCCGCCGTACGCCGGTGTCAGTTCCTTCGGCATCGGCGGCACCAACGCGCACGTCGTGCTCGGCCCCGCTCCCGAGCGCACCGCGTCCCCGGCCGACGAACGCCCCCAGATCCTGCTGTACTCGGCGCACGAGCGGCCCGCCCTCGACGCGACCGCCCGTGACCTGCCGCCGGCGGACCTGCCCGACGTCGCCTACACACTGCAGCACGGCCGCACCCACCTGCCGTACCGTCAAGCCGTGCTCGCCGGCCGAGGCGTTCCCGCCCGGCGCACCGCTGCGGTCCGCGCCGACGGCGTGCCCCGCGTCGCGTTCCTCTTTCCCGGCGGCGGCAGTCAGTACGCGGGCATGGCCGCACGACTGCACGCCGACGAACCGGTGTTCGCCGCTGGCGTGGACGAGTGCGCGAAGCTGTTCCGCGGTCACCTCGACGCCGACGTCACGACGTTGATCACCGGCGGCGGCAGTGTCCTGGCCGAATCGGCTGTCGTGGGCCTGCCCGCCCTGTTCACCGTATCGGTGGCCACCGCGCGGCTGCTCGGCTCCTGGGGTATCCACCCGGACGTGCTGCTGGGCCACAGTCTCGGCGAGTACGCGGCCGCCGTCACGTCCGGGGCGCTGACGCTGCCGGACGCGGTCGCCCTGGTCGCGGTGCGGTCCCGGGTGCTGGCCGGGGCTGCGGGCGGCGGGGCGATGCTGTCCGTGCCGCTGTCCGAGACCGACGTCACCGCCCTGCTGCGTGATCATCACCGCCTCGACCTGGCGGCAGTGAACGCTCCCCGGTCCTGCGTGGTCTCCGGCCCGTCCGACGCCGTGGCACACTTCGAAGCCACGCTGAGGCGCGACGGCGTCGAACCTGCCCGGTTACGGCTGAGTTCAGCCGCGCACTCCCGGCTGATCGACCCCGCCCTGTCCGACATGCGGAAGGCCGCCCGCTCGGTGCGCGCGGGCCAGCCCAGTGTGGACACGGTCAGCTCGCTGACCGGCGCAGTCGTCGGCGACGAGTTCGCCGATCCCGAACACTGGGTACGCCAGCTGCGCGAGCCGGTGCGCTTCTCCGCGGCGCTCACCACCGCGATCGCCGATCCCTCACCGACGGTGGTGGTCCAGGTCGGCCCGGGTGCCGCGCTCGCCGCGGCCGCCCGCAACCACGGGGCCGCGCACCTGCGGGCCACCGTCACCACATACCCGTCGGACGGGGAGCTGTCCGATCTGGCCGCCGCCCGGCTGGCCGCCGGCGAGTTGTGGAGCCACGGTGTACCGGTCGACTTCACCGCCATGCACCGCCCGGGACGACGGCGGGTCACCGCACCCGGCTACGCCTTCCAACGCCGTCATCTGTGGGTCGGCCCCGAACCGCGGCAGGCGACGCAGCCGGAGACCACCGAGCTGCTCCAGATCCCGCTCTGGCGGCAGAAGCCGCCACTGCCCGCCGTGACCGATCTCGGCGGCCGGTGGCTGGTGACCGGGGACGACGAGGACATCGTCGGTGCCGAGCTGCGCGCTCGCGGCGCCGAAACCGTCGGCCTGGAACATGCCGGCGAGGCCGTCGACGGCGTGGTCGTCGTGGCCGGTGCCCCCCGGACTCCGCAGGAGACGGCCGAGGAGATCCTCCGGCACGGCCGGGTCGCCGCGCTCGATCCGCCGCCGGCCCTGCTGTTGCAGGTCACGCTGACCGGGTGCCGTGTCGAGAGCGGTGACGTGCCCGCAGCGGGCGCCGCAGCGGTACGCTCCCTGCCCCGGGTGATCTCCCAGGAGACACCGGGACTGTCGTGGCGGACGGTCGACGTCACCGATCTACGGGAGCACGCGCCCGCGGTGCTCGCCGAACTCGCCGACCTGCGCCGGGGGCACACGGTCACCGAGGTTGCCGTACGCGGATCCCAGCGGTGGGTGAGCACTCTGACGCCTTGGCCGGCGTCGCCCACCGCCCCGGCGGCGCGACGCGGCGCAACCGCACTGATCATCGGCGGCCTGGGCGACGTCGGCCTCACCATCGCGGCACACCTGGCCCGGCAGGGAATGCGGGTGGTGCTCACCTCACGCTCCGGCGCCCGCACCGCCGGCGTACGCCAGCTGGTCGCGCAAGGCCACGACGTAGCCGTGCGAGTGCTCGACGCCGCCGACACCGCCGGCACCAGCGCTCTGCTCGCCGACCTGACCGCCGGATCCGCCGTCGATCTGGTGGTGCACGCGGCCGGTGTGGTGGCCACCGAGGACCTGCAGCCCATGCGACGTGTCGGTGTCGAGCACGTGGCTGGCCACCTGCGGGCCAAAGCCGGCGGAGCGCTGGCCCTGCGGGCCGCCGTCGACGCCCTGCCACCGGCGCAGCGCCCCGCCTGTGTCCTCCTCATGTCGTCCGCCGGCACCCTCGTCGGCGGTGTCGGCACCGGCCCCTACAGCGCATCGAACGGCTTCCTCAACGCCCTCGCCGAGCAGCCGCCGACCGGCGGCACACGGTGGGTCAGCGTGGTCTGGGACGCCTGGAAGGTCGGGCCCCTCGGCACCGAACGCGAGGTCAACCTGACGTTTGCGCTGGATGCCGCGACCGGGATGCAGGCGCTGGACGCCATTCTGGGCGCATGCACGGCGGGCACCGCCCCACCGGTCGTCGCAGTGTCCACCACGGACCTACGAGCCCGGGTACGCGACGCCGACCGTCCTGGCGTACGCCGCCGTGACGACGCCCCCAACGACCTGACCGGCATCGAGGCGGAGGTGGCCGCCACCTGGTCGGAGCTGTTCGCGACGCCGGTGACCGAAGCCGGCACCGACTTCTTCGCCCTGGGCGGGCACTCGCTGCTGGCCACCCGCATGCTCGCGAACCTGGGAGAGCGGTACCGCGTCCGCCTGAGCCTGCGTGATCTCCTCGCTCGGCCCACCGTCGCCGGACTGGCCGCGACCATCGCCGCCTCCGCCGGGCAGCCGGCCGCCGATCCGGCACCGGTCGTGGCCGTGATCGGCGGGCCGGACGCGGACGGCACGTTCGCCATGACACGCGTGCAGCACGCGTACTGGACCGGCCGCACCGGCGGCTACCGCTTCGGCGACACCGCCTGCCATTTCGCGCTGGAGTACGACTGCCCAGACCTCGACCTGGACCGTTACGAGCAGGCGTGGAACCGGGTGATCGCCAGGCACCCGATGCTGCGCACCGTCACGACCAGCCAGGGCCGCATGCGACAACTGCCGCGGGTGCCCGCCTACCGCATCCGTCCGGTGGACCTGACCCAGGCGGGTGAGCAGCAGCGGACCGAGCGTCTCGCCGCGCTACGCGAGCAGGTCTTCCGCCGGCCCGGCCCGGCCGACCGGTGGCCCCTGGTCCAGATCCGCGCGGCCCGGCTGCCCGGCGGGCGCGTGCGCTTGTTCCTCGGCATCGACGTGCTCGTGTGCGATGCAGGCAGCTACTGGATCATCGACCGCGACCTGCGGCACTACTACCGCGACCCCGACCAGGAACTACCGGAGGTGCCGATCACCTTCGCCGGCTGCGTGCATGCCATGGCGGCGCGGCGCGGCACACCGGAGTGGATCCGCGCCGCCGGCTACTGGCGGGACCGGCTGCCTGCCCTGCCCAGCGCACCCGCTCTACCTGTCTCCGGCACCGAGACCGGCGGCCGGTTCGAACGGCACACGGGCCGGCTCGACGCGCGGCAGTGGGCCGCCCTCCGCCGCAACGCCGCCGACAACGGCGTCACCCCGACGGCGGCCCTGCTCGCCGCGTACGGAGAACTACTCGCCCAATGGAGCGGCGAGGACCACTTCGCTGTCACGGTGACCCTGTTCGACCGGCCCGCGATCCACCCGGCGATCGACAAGGTCGTCGGCGACTTCACGTCGCTGCTGCTGCACGAGGTGGACCGGCGCGCGCCGGGCGGATTCGCCGAACATGCCGCCCGGGCGCACCGGCGGCTCTTCACTGACCTCGACCACCGGGCGTTCTCCGCCCTCGACCTGCTGGCCGAGAAGTCCGCGCAGACCGGGACGGTCGCGTCCGTCCCGGTGGTGTTCACCAGCGCCCTGGGCCTGGACGACGTGATCGGCGGCGACCGCGACCTGGAATGGGCGGGCCGGCAGGTGTCCGCCCTGAGTCAGACGCCGCAGACCGTCCTGGACCACCAGGTGCTCGAACACCACGGCGAACTGCTGGTGCAGTGGGACGCGCTGAAGCCGGTGCTGCCCCCCGCTGACGTCGACCGGATGTTCGAGCGCTACCTGGCCCGCTTGCGTGCCCTGACGGATCCGGCGGTTTGGCACCCCGAGCCTCTGCGGGCCCGCGCGGCACAACTGCCGGTGGACGACGTGGCGATCACGCTGCGCGCCGCGGCCGGTTCCGGGCCGACGCTGTTCCTCGTCCATCCATCCGGTGGAGACGTGACCTGCTACACCGACCTCGCGCAGCGGCTCGACGAGCGCGTCGCCGTCGTCGGCCTGACCGACCCGGGGCTGGCGGGCGGTGCAGCGCCCACCGAGTTCCCCAAACTGGCACGGCTCTACGTCGACGTGCTGCGCTCGGTTCAGCCGGACGGTCCCTACCTGCTCGGCGGCTGGTCGATGGGGGGCAGCCTGGGACACGAGATGGCCCGCGCTCTGCACGAACACGGCCAGCACGTCGCCCTGCTGGTCATGGTGGACTCCAACGATCCGGCCCACATCACGGCGGTGCCCGGCGATCCCGGGACCGCCGCGGCACACGTGCTCGCCCGGCACCTCGGAGCGCTGGAGGCCTACCTCGGCATCGACCTCGGCGTGGGCACACCCGAGGCCCTCAACGCGTTCTTGGCCCAACCGGCCGAGCATCGGTGGGCCCAGGCCACGGAACGGCTCCGCCGTCACCGGTTGCTCGGCGCACGCGAGGACCCGCGCGGCCGGGTCGCCGTGTTCGACCGTCACCTGCTCGGCTTGGCGCTGCACGAGCCCGGATTCCATGCCGACGGGCGGACCCACACCCTGCTGGTGCGAGCCGACCGCAAGGCCACCCGCAACTCCGGGATCGGGATGGGCGTCGACGACACCCCCGCCGGCCTGACGGATCTGGGCTGGTCCGCCCACCTCGCCGCGCCACCGCAGGTGATCGGAGTCGACGCAGACCACTACTCCTTGATGCGGGCACCGGCCATCGCCACCGTTGCGCAGCTGCTCAACGCCGCCCTCGGCCGACACCTGCCATGAACACCGAACGGAGTCACACCGTGTCCCCGGAGATGACCGCTGCCCTGCAACGACTGAGCGCGCACCCGTGGATCGCCGCCGCCGTCCACGACGGCACCGGCCTGCGCGTCCGCGTACGATCCGAAGCCACCGCCGTCCGGCCGGAGCTCGGGGCGCTTGTGCGCGAGTACCTCGGACACTGGACCGAGGTATACGACTTCACGTACGCCGCCGGTGCCGCAGCCGACGACGCACTGGCCGGCTGGCGGGCCTCCGACACCGGTGAGCCGCTTCCGGCGGCACACATGACCGAATGGGTCGAGCGCACCGTCGAGCTGGTGCTCGCGACGCGCCCACGCCACGTGCTGGAACTGGGCTGCGGGACCGGGCTGCTCGCCGACCGGCTACAGCCGCATCTGGCCGGCTATGTCGGCACCGACGTCGCCGAGGGCATGGTGCGACGGCACCAACAGCACGCCCGGCAGGGTCAGGTCTTCGTCCGCGCGGCCGCGCACGAGGTCGGTTCCGTGACGGTACGGCAGGCGCTGGACCGGGCCGGTTTCCCCGCCGACGGGCCCGACTGCGTGCTCGTCAACTCCGTCACCCAGTGCTTCCCCGACGTCGCCTACCTGACCCGCGTGGTGCAGGACGCGATCCGGCTCGTCGCGCCCGGCGGCGTGGTCATCGTGGGCGACAACCGCCATGCGGGCCTGCTGGAGGCCTACTGCCGCTGGCTGGAACGCGCCGCTGACCTCGCAGCGGCCGAAACGGTGATCGACGAACGTGTCCGCGCCCGCGCCGACCGGGACGGCGAGCTCAACTTCGATCCTGCCGTGCTCGCCGTTGCGGCCTCCAGCAGTGGTCGCGACGCGCGCATCGCCACATACCCGAAGACCATGACGGCCGACACTGAACTTACCCGCTACCGCTTCGACGCGGTGCTCCAGGTAGACCCCGGTGACGCCCCGGTCCGGCCCACTACCCACCTTTGGTCCGGACTCGACGACGCGCGTACGGCCATCGCCGCGGGATGGCCGGTCCGCATCGGCGGCATCCCCAACCGGTTGCTGGTGGACACCGCGGACGCCGTGACCGCCAACGAGCTGCGTACCGCCCTGGCCGGAACCGACGCCGCGGTGGTGCTGGACGCCGCCGACCCCACCGCGCTCGCGCTCGTCTCCCCGGCCGTCGCCGCCTTCACCCCCGCCACTCCCACGCCCGGCCGCGCCCACGAGCCGTTCACCGCCTTCGTGCACCACCGCGTCGGCGAGGTCGTCCGGGCGGCCCTGCGCCGGGCAGGCGCGGACGCCCGGGGACTGCGGATCACCGTCGAACGTGGCGTGCCCGCCGAGCGGATCGCGGCCGCGGCGGGGCGCGCGATCGACGCGCACGATGCCGAGAGACTGCCGGACTTCCTCCGGAAACTCGACCATGTAGCCCGGCTGGCCATGGCCGACACCCTCGCCGGTGCCGGCCTCTGCACGGGATCACCCGGCGACGACGAGGGAAGGATCGCAGCCACACTCGCTATCGCGCCGAGACACCGCTGGATCATGCGCCGGTGGCTTGCCGTCCTCGTCGACGCGGGCATGATCGGCACCGACGGTCACCGATACCACGATCTGCGGGCGCCGGGACGGGCCGCCCTGATCGCCGCCACCGACAGCATCGACCAGGCTCGCCGCGGTCTGCACTACCCGCCCGAGCTCACCCGGTTCTTCCAGACCGCAGTGCAGTACCTCCCCGCACTGCTGCGCGACGAGGTCAGCCTTCAGGCTCTGCTGTTCGCCGACGGGGAGACCGGCACCGCCGAAGGCGCCTACCGGGACAACGCCGTCAACCGCTACGTCAACGCGGCCGCCGCCGAAGCCGTCCGTTGGATGGCGCAATGGCGACCGGCGGACCGGCCGCTGCGTGTCCTGGAAGTCGGAGCAGGGGTGGGCGGCACCACCACGGAGGTCCTCGACGCGCTACGCGACACCCCGATCGACTACCTGTTCACCGACGTGTCGGCGTTCTTCCTCACCGACGCCCGACAGCGATTCGCCGACCACGCCGGGCTCCGGTACGGGCGGTTCGACATCAACGCGGACTTCCTCGCCCAGGGAGTCGGCGAAGGCACTCTCGACATCGCGCTCGGAGCCAACGTGCTGCACAACGCCGTCGACATCGGTGCCACCCTGCGCGGCTTCCGGCGGCTGCTGCGTCCCGACGGCGTGCTGCTGTTCGTGGAGACCACCCGCGAGATGCACCAGATCCTGACCTCGATGCAGTTCCTGATGTCGGCCCGGCCGGGCGGCGAACGGCCGGGAGACCGTGACCGGCGGGCGGGAACCGGGCAGATATTCCTCGACGAGACGCAGTGGCGTACCGAGCTGGACGCCGCCGGTTTCCGGTCGATCGTCTCCGTTCCCGGCTGGGACCATCCCCTGCACCCGGTCGGCGTCCAGCTCTTCGCCGCCACCTGCTGACGACTGCTCAGCGTGACGGCAGCGCGAGTTCGCTGATCAACGGATCTGCTGCCAGTTCCTCCGTGACCGTCTCGGGGTCGAGCGCTCCCGACGCGTAGTGCGCGCCGGGAGCGACGGCCCCGATCGCCACCTGACGGGCCGCGATCGCCGCCACGACGCCGCTCAGCGGGTAGGAGTCCGGCGTCCTCAACAGCACCCGCCGAGGGAGAAGCCCCGATCCCGCCGGCGGGCGCGCGTACGCGAGAATGCCGTAGTGGCGTCCATGGGCCGCTACATCCCGGCGTGCCGCCTCCACGATCCGGTCGGCGTGCGCCTCCGGCGGGCGGTCGGCGTCGGCCCACGCGGTCGCGAAAGCCTGTGGCAGGTTGTCCGTCGCGTACACCGTGTAGTTGCGCAGTTCGGTGAGCCCGGCCTCCGACGCCAGCGAGATCATCTCGGTGGACAGGAACGGCACGGCGTGCACCCGGCCGCGGAAACCGGGCAGTGTGATCGATCGCAGCGGCGCCAGACTGTGCGGCACGGCCTGTCCCCCCTGCCACATCGCCAGCGCGTGCCCGAACTTCGGGCCTCGGGTCAGCAGCGCGTCCACCGCGGAAGCCGGGCTGATCTCGACCGACCCGCCGACGTACACGTCGAGGCGAGCCACCGGGCTGCCGTCGAGAAGCAGCCGTGGCAGCAGCCCGGACAGGCCGGGCATCAGTCCGGCGGAGAAGACGGCCGGACGCTGTGCCAGACCCGCTGGGGGATCCTGGGCGAGGGCCTCCACCGCCACCAGGTCACCGGCCGCGTCCACGTAGCCGGCGCCGACGTCCAAGGCGGCCCGGGCGACCCGATCGAGCACCTGGTAGGACGGCCCGGCACAGTTGAGCACCACCGAACAGCCCGCACAGAACGCGGCAAGTGAGGCGCCATCGAACAGGTCGACGGCTACCGCGGTCGCTCCGGTCGCTCGCACGACCTCGTCGGCACGGGTGAGATCACGCCCTCCGACCAGGACGGGGAACCCGAAACCGCGCAGCCGTTCGACGGCAGTCCGGCCCACCGTGCCCGCACCGCCGAGCACTCCGATGAGTGCTGTCACCGGGCCGCGTCCGTGCTGCTCGCCGCAGCCAGTCCGGCCACGGTCGGGTCGGCCAGGAAGTCGCGTACCGGCACCATGATGCCGGTCTCCTTGGCCAGCCGCGCCAGGGCCCGCACCGCGAGCAGCGAGTCGCCGCCGAGATCGAAGAAGCTGGCGCCGCGATCGAGCACCGGCGTCTCCAGCAGGTTCTCCCACAGGGCAGCGATCGTCTGCTCCAGCTCGGTGGCGGGCGGACCGCCATCGGTGCCGGCCCGGTCGTCGGCGTACTGTCCCAGCCGCAAGCCGGTCCGGTCACCGTCCGGCTGGTGCGGCAGATCGACCGGCCGGTCCCAGCCGTCGCCGTCGGCGAGACTGCCGACCAGAGCGACCAGATCGGCGTAGGCGGCGTCCACCTGCTCGATGCCGAACAGCTCCTCCACCAGCGAGAAAACGATGGCCAGCGATCCGCGCAGCTCATAGAACCGCGCTTCCAGCGCCACCTGCGGGGTGCGCAGCTGGTGGAAGAAGTCCTCCATGTCCAGCTGACCCAACGGCCCGGCGAAGTCGGGTTGCTGGGCACCCATGGCGGCGTCCATGCCGAGCGTGCTCTGAAAGACCACAGGTGCGACCGGTCGGTGGGTGCCGCGCCGCCGCCCAAGTTCCCGGGACACCTCGACGCCGGTCACCAGCGCGTGACCGGCGTGCTCAGTGAACCGGCGCTGCGCCTGGCTGGCCAGCTGCGCGAACGTCGATCCGGGGGTCAGCCCGGTGGGCAGCAGCATGGTGGACGCGAAGGCGCCGAAAACCCGGTGCACGTCGAGGTGCAGGGGGAGCCGGTTGAGCTGTAGCGAGTTCAGCAGGAGCCGGTGGTGGCCCGCCCATCGGGCGATGGTGATCGCGAACGCGGTGAACATCACCGTCGACGGGGTGACGTCGTGGACGGCGCACCGGTCCCGCAGTGCGGCCCAGCGACCGGGAGACAGGTACTGCTCCCGGTTGACCATCGTCGTGGCGCGGACCTCCCGCGGATCGGTCGTCAGGGGCAGCGCCGGGGGCTGCGGCATGTCGTCCAGCCGGGACCACCACCAGTCGCGGTCACTCGCCCAGGCGTCAGTCTGCGGCAGGGCGTGCACCGACGCGACGTAGTCGTCGAAGCCCATGTCCAAGGGGGCCGGCACGGCGTTCCAGTCGGCGCTCAACTCGAGCAGCTCCCGGTTCAGCAGCGTGGCCGACCATCCGTCGAACAACAGCAGGCTCATGTTCGTGTGGAGTCGGCCCCGACCGTCGGGCAACAGAGTCAGCCGGATGTCGAGCCCGGGACCCCGCGTCGGGTCCGGGCCGTTGGCGATCATTTCCGCGCGTAGTCGGGCCAGGCTCCCGGCCGCCTCCTCGGCGGACGCCTCGCGCAGGTCGTACACCTGCGGCTCGGGGACGGCCGCAGGCGCGTCGAGCGGCAGGACGTGCTGCATCCCATCGGGGGTGACCCGGGCGCGCAGCATCGGCTGATGTTCGGCGAGGCGGCGCAGGGCGTCGGCCAGTGCCTCCGCGGCCTCGCCGCTGTCCATCTCGCGCAGAGCGACATCGCTGTAGAAGTGCGCGGACTCGTACGACAACTCCCAGCCGCCCTGTTGGCCGACGAAATACCCCTGCTGCAGAGGGAGCAGAGGAAACGGCTCCGTCTTGTCAGCACGCCGTCGCAGCTCGACCGGCACGGCCCGGGTTGCAGCGCCGCCGGCCGCCCTCCTGCGGACGAGCCCGGCCAGCTCCGCCACGGTGGACTCCGCACCGACGTCGGCCAGCGCCAGCACCACACCGAGGCGCTTGCGGATGAGGGCCGCCATCCGGACAGCGAGCACCGAGTCGCCGCCCAGGCGCAGGAACGACGCGTCGGGCGCGATGGTGTGGGCGGGTACGCCCAGCAGCTCCGACCAGATCTCGGCAAGGACTGTTTCGGGGTTGCCGGGCCGCTCGGCGGTGCTGAGTGACATGGAGAGTGACTCCTCACGGGTGGGGTGGGGTATCGCGCACAGCGGCGATCCTCGAAGCCTACACCGATATGAATGTCATTCTCGATAGATGCAGGATGGGGAACACATCTTCGTGCAACTGCACGTACGCAGGGGCGCGCGTGGCGCCGTACGACCCGCTGACCATGGCCGACGACGTGCACGAGGTCGTCCGCGCTCTGACATCACACAACGCCCCCTCTCGTCGTCGGACACTCCTGCGGCGCAGTGGTGGCTACCGCCTACGCCGCGCGCTTCCCGGTGGGCGGCTGATCAGCCGACGTCCCCCGTTCGACCGGCGCGTCACCCCACCGGGGAGCACGTGCGCGGGCCGGCCCGCGCCGGTCAGCCGATCCGGGCGCGTAGACGTTCGCGGTGGGCACAGTCGCGTACGGCCCGCAGCAGCACCCGCCACCGCGGGTCGACCCCGTCGGTCGGGAAGCGCATCCGTTGCGCCACGAAGCCAAACCCGATCGCGGAACCGCGATGGGCGAACCCGAGTCGCCCACCCATTCCAGCGTGGCCGAAACTTCCCGGGCCGAGCATGGGGCAGGCCCGGTGGCTGATCTCGAAACCCAGCCCCCACCGGTCGGTCGGCACGGCCGTGCCTTCACAACGCGGTTCGGCGATCCCTCGAAGGTGGTCGGTGGCCACCTGGGCCACGCTGGCCTCATCAAGCAGCCGGACCGAACCTGACCCTACCTGGCTGATCGGGCTGAGGCAGGCGCCGTAGACCAGGGCCAGCGCGCGGGCGTCGCAGACCAGGCCACCGGCCGGGATCTGGGCCGACCGGAACGCAGTCGAGTTGACCAGTTCGCTGCCGGCCGTCCCGTCCCGCCGCACGAACAGCGGAACGACCTGCGCCTGTGCCTGATGGCGGACACCGCACAGAAGCCGCTGCATCGGGGGCACGTCGGCGAACGCCGGGGTCGCTCCGATCGGCTGGACGGGTTCCAGGACTGCCGGCAGATAACGCCGCTCCGCCTCGGTTGGCATCCCGAACCACGCCGACACCCCCAGCGGGCCGGCGATCCGTTCGGCCACCAGCTGACCGATGTCGCGGCCGGTCACCCGGCGCAGCACCTCAGCCAGAATGGTGCCGTAGCTGAGCACGTGGTAGAGGCGGGCCGAACCGGGCCGGTAGTCCGGCGGCTGTTCGGCCAGCCGCGCAGTCAAGGCAGCCGGATCGAGCAGTTCCTCCGGCCGCCGCGCCGGAACGGTCACCATCCCGGCCGTATGGGTCAGGACCTGACCTACGGTGATCTCGGCCTTGCCGGCGGCGCCGAACTCCGGCCAACTGTCAGCCACCGGCTGATCCGGGTGCAGTCGACCCGCCTGGATCTCCTGGGCGCACAGCAACGCCACGATGCCCTTCGCCGTGGAGAATCCCAGGGTCACGCTCTGCTCGTCCCATCGCTGCCCACTCACCGGGTCCGCCCCGCCCCACAGATCCACCACGAGCTGGCCCCGGCGCACGACAGCAACCGACGCGCCGGCCCGATCGTGGTGGAGCACCCGGTCGAAGGCGGTCCGGACAGGCTCCCAGCCGGGATTAACAGATCCGCAACTCACCCATGCCATGCTAGTGCCAAAGCGCTTTGGCGCACCCGCCGGGGCAGGCGTTCCCATCCGGCCACCGACTCGGTAGTCTCCTGCAACGGTCCGACCGGTAACGACTCGACAACAACCCGACACAGCGACGACTTCCCGCAGACGACCCGACCAATCTCCTGCCCCGAAAGCACCTGAGGAGGAAGATGTCCGCACAACCAGTGCGGTTGATCGATGTCGCCGCAGCCGCCAACGTGTCCACGGCCACCGCCTCACAGGTGATGAACGGCACCGGCCGGGTCGCCGAGAGCACCCGTCGTCGGGTCCTCGACGCCGCGCGCACCTTGCGGTACCGGCCCAACGCGCTGGCCCGTTCCGTCGCGTCGGGGCGCAGCAACACGGTCGGGGTGCTCGCCGAGAACGCGGCCGGGGCCTTCTGCATGCCGGTGCTGATCGGCATCAACCGCTGCCTCAGTTCGCACGACCTGGCCAGCCTGCTCTACGACGCGGCCCACGACCCGGACCTGCGACGCGAACACATCGCGCACATGCTGGCCCGCCAGGTCGACGGCATCATTCTCATCGGCGAAGGCCCCGACGTGCCCATCGCCGGCCTCGACGTCGACTTCGGTGGGCCGGTGGTGTGCGCGTTCGGGCCGCCCGGCGGGCCCGGGGTGACCCAGGTGAGCACCAACGAGCGGGCCGGCGGGGCGCTGGCCGCCCAACGGCTGATCGCCATGGGCCGTACCCGCATCGCCCATGTCACCGCCGCGGACACCCTGACCTCGGTACGCGAGCGGCTGCGCGGGTTCAGCCAGGCCCTCGACGCGGCCGGGTTGCAACCGGCCGCCGTGCTGCACGGCGAGTTCACCCGGTCCTGGGGGCAGCGGGCCGCGACCCGGCTGCTGGCCGAGGTCGACGATGCCGACGCCGTGTTCGCCGGCAACGACGCGATCGCCATCGGGCTGGCCGCCCAACTGGAGGCGCTGGGCCGCCGGGTTCCCGACGACATCGCGGTCGTGGGCTATGACAATCTCGCCGGGTACGGTGATGACGTGGCCGCCTATCTGGAGTCGGTGGATCCCCGGCTGATGGAGGTCGGTCAGCGCAGCGCCGAAACCCTGGTCGACCGGTTGCGCGGCGGCGAGGCCGCCGCCCAGGTCAACGTCGATCCGACCCTGGCTCCCGGCGCGACCACCCGAGGTGATTCCCTGCGACAGCGCCAGGAACTGCTGCAAGCCTTCCTCCGGTCGGTCACCGCTCCGCCGGTGGCCACCCTGCCCGATCCGCCACGGGCCCGTCGAACCCGCCGGTGAACTCGGCAGGTTCGACGATCTCCACCTCGACCCCCTCCGGCGCGGCGACCGTCAGCTGCCAACGCGGCTCGGTGCGCCACGACACCGAGACAGTCCCGTGCGAGGTGTCCAACGTGGTGTTCGCCCAGCTGATCCCGCCAC
Source organism: Micromonospora sp. NPDC057141 (assembly GCF_042670805.1). Classification (NCBI taxonomy): domain Bacteria; kingdom Bacillati; phylum Actinomycetota; class Actinomycetes; order Micromonosporales; family Micromonosporaceae; genus Micromonospora; species Micromonospora sp. NPDC057141. The sequence goes on from NZ_JBHUVA010000022.1 coordinate 81,606, forward strand.
CCGGGCGCGGGGCGATCCGGACCCGGGCGTACCCCGGCTCCAGCGGCACGATCCCGCCGATCGTGCGGTGCATCCAGTCGGCGACCGCCCCCAGGGCGTAGTGGTTGAAGCTGGTCATCTCCCCCGGGTTGACCCGCCCGTCGGCGAGCAGCGAATCCCAGCGTTCCCAGACGGTGGTCGCCCCCAGGGCCACCGGGTGCAGCCAGGACGGGTGCCGGGTGCAGGTCAGCATCGCGTACGCGTCGTCGAGGTGCCCGGTGCGGGTCAGCGCCTCGCACACGAACGCGGTGCCCACAAAGCCGGTCGACACGGTGTGGCCGTTGCGTCGGACCCGTCGGGCCAGATGGCCACCGGCCAGCACCGCGGTGCGTGCGTCGACGACCTCGCTGACGATGGCCAGCGCGTACACCGACGCGGTGTCACTGCGGATCCGCCCGTCCCGGTCGACGTAGCGGTGGGCGAACCCGGCGCGGATCCGTTCAGCCAGCGCGCCCATCCGATCGGTGAGGTCCGCGTCGCCGAGGATCCGCGCGGCCTTCCCGGTCAGGTCGACGCTGCGGTGGAAGGCGGCCGTGGCTATCACCCCGGTGTCACTCATCGCCGCGAACGGATCGTCCGGCGGAGCGGCCGGATCCAGCCAGTCGCCGAACTGCGCTCCCCGGTCCCACACCCCGTCCGGGGACAGCAGACCGGCCACCCGGTCCACGTGTGACACCATGCTGGGCAGGCTCTCCCGCAACACCGCCAGATCGCCGCCGGCCTGCCACAGTGCCCACGGAACCCAGACCGCCGCGTCGCTCCACACGGCCACCGACTCCGGGGATCCGGTCCCGTCGACGCTCCAGTCGCCGAGCACATCGGGCACCACGTAGGGCACCCGGCCGGCGTAGGCGGCCTGCTCGCACCGCAGGTCAGCCAACCATTCGCGCAGGAACGCCGACATGTCGAACAGGAAGCAGGCAGCCGGGGCGAAGACGGCGATGTCGCCGGTCCAACCGAGCCGCTCATCACGCTGCGGACAGTCGGTCGGAATCCCTACCGTGTTGCCCCGCAGGCTCCACACCACGTTGGCGTGCAACCGGTTCAACAGCGGATCAGAGCAGTCGAAGTGCCCGGTACGCCGCAGGAAGCTGCCCACGACCACGGCGGCCACCCCGGTGCCGTCCAACACCCCTGGCGGGCCCTGGAGTTCGGCGTAGCGGAACCCATGGGTGGTCAATGTCGGTTCGAAGGTGTCGGCAGCGCCGCTGAGTACGTATCTGTCGGTAGCCTCGGCCGACCGGAGCGGCCGGCGGGCCAGCTCCCCGTTCTCCAGCACCTCCGCGTGCCGGACGGTCAACCGGTCGCCGCGGTCGCCACTGGTGGCCAGTCGGACCCAGCCGACCAGATTCTGACCGAAGTCCACGATGAGCCGGTCCGGCGCGATCCGGTCGAGCCGGACCGGCTCGATCGTCTCGTGCCGGACGATCGCCGGCCCGCGGTCGGCGACCAGTCGGGACCGGTCGAAGTCGAGTACCTCCACCGCGGCTGGCTCGCCCGGCTCGACCCGGGTGTCGATCAGCATCCCGTCGTACAGATCGTCTTCCAGCACGGTGGACCGGGTCAGCCGCCAGTCCGGTCCGGTGAGCAGTAGCCACGGCGGGCCGTCGGTGAACTCGACCCGCAGCTCAGCGCTGGCCCCACGGCGCGATCCGTACCAGCCCCGATGCCCGAACCAGCCGATCCGTCCGGTGAACCAGCCGTTGCCGACCAGCAGGGTCAGCTCATGCTCGGCCGACGCCGCAGTCGCAGTCGGTGCGGTCTCCGGTTCCGCCGCCCCGCTGTCGACGAGAGCGCCGGACAGGTCGTACTCGCGGTAGCGCACCCGGTGCTGGTAGGCCGACCAGCCGGGGCTGAGCACGTCGTCGCCCACCCGGACACCGTCGAGGAACGGCTCCACCACCCCGTGACCGGTCACCCGAAGGGTGGCCGACAGCGGCTGTCTCTTATACAC